>CAJXEG010000041.1 GCA_913052425.1 uncultured Flavobacteriaceae bacterium
CCATCGAAGAAGCCGATGCCATACTATTTATGGTCGATGTGGCAGAAGGTCTTACTGGAATGGACGAAACCATTGCCCAATTGCTCAGACGTTCTCAAAAGCCTGTATTTCTCACCGCCAACAAAGGAGATAATTCCAAGGTCACTGAAAACATGACCGAATTTTATGCCTTGGGTTACGAACACATATACACCGTTTCTGCAATCAATGGGAGTGGAACGGGAGAACTGTTGGACGAATTGGTCAAGGTTTTGCCCGAACAAAGTCAACAGGAGGAGGCCCTACCCAGATTTGCAGTAGTAGGACGACCCAATGCAGGAAAATCTTCTTTTATCAATGCACTTATAGGGGAGGAAAGATATATAGTTACCGACATAGCCGGAACTACCAGAGACAGTATAGATACCAAATACAACCGTTTTGGATTTGAATTCAATCTGGTAGATACAGCAGGAATCAGAAAAAAAAGTAAAGTTAAAGAAGACATCGAATTTTATTCCGTCATGCGTTCCGTCAGGGCCATTGAATATTGCGATGTTTGCTTGTTGTTGGTCGATGCCACCAGAGGTTTTGATGGCCAAGTTCAAAATATTTTTTGGTTGGCCCACAGAAATAATAAGGGCATCGTCATATTGGTCAACAAGTGGGACCTTGTTGAAAAGGAAACCCAATCCACCAAACTTTTTGAAGAAGAGATCAAAGAAAAAACAGCACCTTTTAAGGACGTTCCCATTGTGTTCATCTCTGCCATAAACAAACAGAGAATATTCAAAGCCATAGAAACGGCCGTTACCATCTATAAAAACCGATCCAATCGTATCCCAACCCGAAAATTAAACGATACCCTTTTGCCCATTATTGAAAGTCAACCCCCTCCATCTTACAAAGGGAAGTTCGTCAAAATAAAGTTCTGTACCCAATTGCCTACGCTACATCCACAATTTGCTTTTTTCTGTAACCTTCCCCAATACGTTAAGGAACCTTATAAAAGGTTTTTAGAGAACAAACTCCGGGAACGTTTTGAGTTTAACGGCATTCCCATACAATTGTTTTTTAGAAAGAAATAGTCAGAGGTTTTCCCGCAGTTGAACAAGGTCAGATTTGAGCTGTTCAAGTTTTTGAATCAGCTCCAAGTTACGATCCTCAGTGAGGTTTTTCAGTTTGAGTTGTTTTTTGGCCCCTTCAATGGTCAACCCTTTTTCCTTCAGTAGATAGTATATTTTTTGGATGGTGTTTACATCATCCGGGGTATACTTTCGGGCGCCACCTTCTTTTTTTCTAGGCTGAATTTCCTTGAACTCTTTTTCCCAAAACCGAAGTAGGGAAGGGTTTACATTGAATGCTTTGGCGATCTCACCAATTCTGTAGTATCTTTTTTCGGGGAGATTGACATGCATCAGTCCATGGATTGGTTTTCCTGTCTGGCCAAATTAAGCATAACATCAAACTCCTCAGCGGTCAAATTACCGGAGTAGTAATTCAAGGGATTCACCCTTTTTCCGTCTTTAAATATTTCATAGTGGAGGTGAGGTCCTACGGAGCGGCCTGTACTGCCTACATAGCCAATAATGTCTCCACGTTTTACTTTCTGTCTTCTTTTGACATTGAATTTGTTCAGGTGAGCATAAAGACTGACATAGCCAAATCCGTGGTCAATTCTCACGTGTTTTCCATAACCTGCGGCTCTATTGTCTGCTCTCCCTATGATACCGTCACCGGAGGCATAAACTGGGGTTCCCCGAGGCGCGGTAAAATCCATCCCTTGGTGGAACCTTCTTTTTTTGGTAAAAGGATCAGTACGGTAACCAAAACCGGAAGCCATTCTTTTCAAATCATTTTTATGAATCGGTTGAATCGAAGGCATAGCCCCCAAAAGGTCTTCCTTGCTTTTGGCCAAACTCTCCAACTCTTCCAGCGATCGCGATTGAACCACTACTTGTTTGGTCAAAACTTCCAACCGCTTGGTGGTATTCACAATCAGTTTTGAATTGTCATAACCCTCCAACTCTTTATAGCGATTGACACCCCCAAAACCCATTTTTCTTTGCTCTTCCGGTATGGGACTCGCTTCGAAATAAACCCTGTAAAGATTGTTGTCACGATCAGCCACATTAACCATTACTTCCTCAATTTGTTCAAGCTTTTTGTTCAATAATTCGTATTGCAACTTGAAATTTTCAATCTCTCGCGCTTGAAGTAGTTCCCTAGGCGTATTAAGCGCATCGGTATTCAACAAGATAAACAAGGCCAAAATCCCAAAAAAGACAGAAGACAACAAAAATAAAACTACTCCCGACACCCCGGAGAACCTGCTAGAATTTACAGGACGGTAGGAGAGTGACTCTTTATCGTAATAATATTTTAACCTAGGCATAGACAGCTTTGGAGGCCACAAAGGGCTTAATGCAATTACAAATATACAAATTATCTAAATCACCACCACTTCCCTTTATTTTCGGCAATCCAATCGATCTAATCAACTATATTTGTATCGCTTTTAAACATCAAAGCTCACTATGAAATCCGCCGAAGTCAGAAAACAATTTCTACAATTTTTTGAGTCCAAAGCCCATACCATTGTACCCTCTGCCCCAATGGTGATTAAGGACGATCCCACACTGATGTTCACCAATGCGGGAATGAACCAATTCAAACCCTATTTTTTGGGACATCAAAAACCCAAGAACAACAGGATCGCTGATACCCAAAAATGCCTTAGGGTTTCCGGCAAACACAACGACCTTGAGGAAGTGGGAATTGACACTTATCACCATACTTTTTTTGAGATGTTGGGCAATTGGAGTTTTGGCGATTATTTCAAAAAAGAAGCCATAGAGTGGGCATGGGAGCTATTGACAGCCGTTTACAAAATTGACCCCGAGAAAATCTATGTTACCATATTTGAAGGGGATGCAAGTGAAAATCTCGAAAAGGATACTGAGGCTTCCGATTATTGGAAAGCCATTATTCCTGAAGAAAGAGTCCTATTGGGTAACAAAAAAGACAACTTCTGGGAAATGGGCGACCAAGGGCCTTGTGGTCCCTGCTCCGAAATTCACATTGACCTCAGAAGTGAGGAAGAAAAAGCCAAAATTTCTGGTGCAGATCTGGTCAACCAAGACCACCCTCAAGTTATTGAGGTTTGGAACTTGGTATTCGTTGAATTTAACAGAAAAGCCGATAGCAGTTTGGAGTCCCTACCCCAAAAACACGTTGATACCGGAATGGGGTTTGAAAGACTCTGTATGGTATTGCAGGGCAAAACTTCCAACTACGATACCGACGTTTTTACCCCTTTAATCAAAGAAATCGAAACCCTTACCGCCTCAAAATACGGTACAGATCAAAATACCGACCGAGCCATCAGGGTCATTGCCGATCACCTCAGGACGGTTTATCTTGCCATTACCGATGGGCAATTGCCCTCCAATACCGGTGCAGGCTATGTCATCAGAAGGATTCTCAGAAGAGCCATTCGCTATGGTTTTACTTTTCTCAACCAAAAAGAACCTTTTATTTACCATTTGGTGGATACCCTAAACAACCAACTCAAATCTGTTTTCCCCGAACTGGACAAACAAAAAAGTATTTCTGCCAACGTCATACGTGAGGAAGAAACCTCCTTCCTCAAAACACTCGATCAAGGCCTTACCCTTTTGGATACCGTTTTGGGAGCTTCAAAAGACAAGGTTGTAAGCGGAGCCAAAGCCTTTGAACTATACGATACCTTTGGTTTTCCACTCGATCTCACTGCCCTTATCGCCAGAGAACGGGGTTATCAAGTAGATGAAAAGGGATTCGATGCCCAGATGGCGAAACAAAAAGAACGTTCTCGTGCTGCTGCTGTTTCTGCCACAGACGATTGGCAAATCATCAAGCAAGACGATGAAGAAGAATTTGTAGGATACGACCTGTTGTCTACCTGGGTAAGCATAACCAAATATCGAAAAGTAAGCTCTAAAAAAGAGGGGGAATTTTTTCAGTTGGTATTTAATATTACCCCTTTCTACCCCGAAAGTGGCGGGCAAGTAGGGGATAAGGGATACCTGGAAGCATCCAATGGTGCCCTACATTATATCTTAGATACCAAAAAGGAAAACGATCTTATTCTACACTACTCCAAGACCCTACCTGTAGACCTTAATGCTAAATTCAATGCCGTTGTGGACCGAGGTCAACGTCTTAAAACCGCCTGTAACCACAGTGCGACTCACCTCATGCACCAGGCCTTGCGTTCCATATTGGGAACCCATGTTGAACAAAAAGGGTCTATGGTACATTCCGGAATGTTCCGATTTGACTTTTCCCATTTTGCCAAACTCACTCCGGAGGAATTACTTGCTGTTGAACAATTTGTCAATGCCCGAATCAAAGAACAAATTCCATTGGAGGAAAGCAGAAATGTTCCCTATGACCAAGCCATTTCTAATGGAGCCATGGCTTTGTTTGGAGAAAAATACGGGGATACGGTAAGAACCATTCGCTTTGGTCAATCCATAGAACTCTGCGGAGGAACCCATGTTGAAAACACATCCGATATATGGCATTTTAAGATTACTACCGAAACTGCTGTTGCGGCTGGTATTAGAAGGATAGAAGCCATTACCGGAGAAGCTGCCCTAAAATATTTTGAAGATCAAAATCAACTGTTGCAACAAGTCAACAGTTTGATGAAAAATCCACAAGACTTACCCAAGGCAGTCACTCAATTGCAAACCGAAAATCTAAGCTTAAAAAAAGAACTCAACGAACTCAGAAAACTCAAGAGTCAAATCTTGGCCCAAGAGGCAAAAATAGAGATACAACAGCGCAAAGGCATTGCATTTTTGGCCAAAGCGGTTGATTTAGATGCACAAGCCATCAAAGATCTCGCCTTTGAGTTGGGAAAAAGCCGAGATGACCTCTTTCTGGTACTCGGCTCTGCCAAAGGCGATAAACCCATCCTCAGCTGTTATATTTCCAAAAAACTGGTCAGTGAAAAAGCCATGGACGCTGGAAAAGTAGTCCGAGAATTGGGTCAATACATCCAAGGAGGTGGAGGGGGACAACCCTTTTTCGCCACTGCCGGAGGAAAAAACCCGGCCGGAATACCCCAAGCCCTAAAAGCGGCAATAGATCTGATCCCTTCCTAAAGGGCAGATTCCGGAGGATAGTTTTTAAGGATCTCCGCTACAAAAACACCAATCCTCTCGTCGCGGTTTTTGGTGTATTCACTGATGCCTCCTTTGCCTTTGCCTTGCCATACCAATTGTTTTGTTTTGGCATCGATCAAATCAATGTAAAGCACGCCTTCGGTTCTACTTGAAACTGTGTTTTGGTTGGAACCCCACATCCAAGGATTCCATCCCCAACCCCAGTAACCAAAATTCATGTTGTTCACATATACTTTTTCCTTTGCAGTAGTATTGATGCTTACAAGCAAATCGGGCGCATCAGATTTCATAATCGATTTTTGTGCCATTTGCAGGTCAATCGCTTTCAAGATCCTACGCTTGTCAAGATCTGAAATTTCTACCTTATCAATTCCGGGTTTGAAGTATGCAAAAGTCTTGTACTCTGAAAAATCAACTCCCGAATCATGGTCCGTAAAAACAGTGATGGAGCTACACCCTAACAAAGGGAGCAACAACAATAAATAAATTCTTTTCATGATAATTTTTATCAATTAAAAACAAAAACTATGCCGAAATTATTATCAAGTCTTGGGGTCATAACCATAAGGGCAATGACGGCAATTAGACCGGCAACAATACCCTCTTTTGAGGTGGTACTTTTCTGTAAAGACTCGATATCCTTCGGGGGATAGATAAAAGTCTTCTTCTTCAAGTGGTAAATCAGGCTCCATATCTGCTTTTCAAAGGTAGCCATATTTAAAGTTTATCCTTTAATTTTGTTCCTGTATGTCGTTGTTTCAAAATCAAAATTCGGTCAATCAATTCCTGACTTCTTTCCACGGTTTTGAAATTTTCCTTAAAAGAGAAGACTTGTTGCATTCCACTGTTTCGGGAAACAAATTCCGAAAACTAAAATACAATCTACTTCAAGCCCAAGAAGTGGGACACAACACCCTACTGACTTTTGGAGGCCCTTTTTCTAACCACCTTACAGCAACTGCTGCTGCCGGGAAGATGATGGGATTTAAAACCATAGGGGTCGTTAGGGGAGAAGAAGAAAGAAAGTTGAATCCTAGCCTACAATTTTGTCAAGATCAAGGCATGATTTTATATCCCATTTCCCGGTCCGACTACCGTCAAAGGCATCTGCCGGAGTTGATGATGCAACTTAAAAACAAGTTTGGAGTATTTTATCCCCTGCCCGAGGGAGGGACCAATTCACTCGCTGTAAAAGGTTGTAAGGAAATACTTACGGAAGGCGATGCCTCCTTTGATGTGATTGCTTGCAGTGTTGGTACCGGAGGAACTTTAGCCGGTTTGATCGAAAGTGTATTACCCCACCAAAAGGTGATGGGTTTTTCGGCTTTGAGAAATCAAAACCTTGCAGTGGAAATTTCAAAATGGACCTCAAAGCAAAATTGGAGCATCAATCACGATTATAGCTTTGGAGGCTATGCCAAAGTTTCCCTTTCACTGATCGAGTTTATCAATACCTTTAATAAAAATTTTAAAACTCCCTTGGATCCCGTTTATACCGGAAAGCTCCTTTTTGGTATTTTTGATCTAATAAAAAATAAAAAATGGTCTTCGGGGAAAAAGATATTGATCATCCATACGGGAGGATTACAAGGCATCGAAGGCATGAACCAAAAACTATCCAAAAAAAAATGGCCCAAAATCACTATTTGACCTCAGTTTTTTTAATTCTCACACTGATTTTCAACAGCTGTGGTAGTGCCAAAAAAGTTAAAATTAATGCCTCTCGCACCACTGTCAAATCCACCGAAAACATCAAGGCCAAGTCCATGGAAAAACAAATCAAACCTCTAAAATCCTCCAAAAAACTATCGATAGCCGAGCGGGTGGATCGTTATGTAAAAACCTATGCTGAGGTGGCGCAACAGGAGATGAAATCCTATGACATCCCCGCCAGCATTACCTTAGCACAAGGCATACTCGAATCCGGAATGGGAGACAGCCGATTGGCTACCCAAGCCAACAATCATTTTGGCATAAAATGTCACAAAGAATGGCGGGGTAAGCGGATTTATCACGATGACGACGAAAAAGGAGAATGCTTTAGGGTTTATAAAGACCCACGCAAATCTTATCGGGATCACTCCCTCTTTTTGACAAGTCGTTCCCGATACGACTTTCTTTTCGATATTAAAAAAAATGATTACAAAGCCTGGGCCAAAGGACTTAAAAAAGCAGGCTATGCTACCGACCCCAAATACCCTGATAAACTCATCAGTTTGATCGAACGTTACCGTTTGGATCGTTACGACCTCAAAAAAAGAAAGGAAAAAAAACAAATGGAAAGCATGGCTACCACCATTGACCAAAAAGTCCATCAAGTGCAAAAAGGCGATACCCTTTATTCCATTGCCAAAAAATACAAAGTCGATTTACACCTGATCGTACAGGAAAACAAAATCGAAAACAATACCATATTTTTAGGTCAAAATTTAATCATTCCCCAAGCCCAATAGCAATGCGATACCAAAGAAGCAGTACCCTATTTCAATCCGCCCAAAACGTCATTCCCGGTGGGGTCAACTCACCAGTCCGCGCATTTAAAGCCGTGGGAGGAACCCCTGTTTTTGTCCAAAAAGCCAAAGGCGCTTATTTGTACGATGTAGATGGGAACCGATTGATTGATTACATCTCCAGTTGGGGTCCCATGATTTTGGGCCATGCTTTTGAACCCGTCATTCAAGCGGTCAAGGACAGTGCCGATAGAGGCACCTCCTATGGTATGCCCACCGAGTTGGAAACCCAAATTGCACAATTGGCGGTACAAATGGTACCCAACATTGACAAGGTCAGAATGGTCAATTCTGGTACCGAAGCCTGTATGAGTGCCGTACGATTGGCCAGAGGTTATACAGGAAGGGAAAAGATCATCAAATTTGCAGGTTGTTATCACGGTCATTCCGATGCCTTTTTGATTCAGGCCGGAAGTGGAGCCGTAACCTTTGGAGCGCCCAACAGCCCCGGGGTTACCCAAGGAACCGCCAAGGATACCCTTTTGGCACAATACAACGATTTGGAAAGCGTTCGCCTTCACTTTGAACAACATCCGGAACAGATTGCGGCCATCATCATCGAACCCGTGGCGGGAAACATGGGGTGTATCCCTCCACAAGCGGGATTTGTAGAGGGTCTGCGGAAACTTTGTGATGCGCATCAAACCCTGTTGATTTTTGATGAGGTGATGACAGGATTTCGTTTGGCCAAGGGGGGGGCGCAAGAACGCCTCAACATTAAAGCCGATATTTGTACCTATGGAAAGGTTTTGGGCGGTGGACTTCCGGTAGGTGCCTTTGCGGCGCGAAAAGAAATTATGCGTCATTTGGCTCCGGAAGGGCCTGTCTATCAAGCCGGGACATTGAGTGGCAACCCCTTGGCCATGGCAGCTGGTTTTACCATGCTTAAAACACTGAATGAAAACCCTGAAATTTTTGAAAGGCTTGATAAAAAAACCGAAACCTTACATATTGGAATCCAAGAACTAGTAGACAAAAAAGACATCCCTTATCAGATCAATCGTTATGGATCTATGATTTCGCTTCATTTTACAGAGCAGCCGGTGGTGGATTTTGAAACAGCAGCTTTGGGCAATAACGAATATTTTAAAAAATATTTCCACGGGATGTTGGACAGAGGGGTCTATCTCCCGCCCAGCGCATTTGAGAGTTATTTCCTTAACGATGCTTTGTCAGAAAAGGACATTGATTTTACCCTTTCCGCATTTGAGGATTGGTTAAAAAGCTTTTAGGAAGGTGAACCTCTAAAAGTGCCATAATCTAAAAGTTTAATTTTAAAATCCGTTATTCAGAAGCCGATTTTGCCTCTATTCAGTCTCTGTGCCACGCTTTCTGCTCATTTCCATGCCTACCTGCGAATGCACCCCAACAACAAAGAACCTTACCAAATTATCGCCGGAAATGGGGGGGAGTTCAGGACCGGCCACATTTTTTGGTTATACACTTGTTAAAATCATGTCGAGTGGACAGGTGCGCTTCATTTCAAAAGGGTTTGATAAGGGCAAGCCTTACTAGGCCTCAATGCAGGATAAACTCACCATGATCAGGGATTCTACCCTGCTGAATTGGAACAAAAATCAACATCCTTATTTTAATTTACTTCACTTGGATTATAAACAAATCAGTCATGAAGTTTTAATGGAAATTGAAGCTTTCCCAAGGAAAATAGACTGATATGTTAGCTTAGAAAGTCAAATTTTAGTTTCCCAAAAGTTCCACCCAAAGCCTTTGGTCGTTCTTAAAAACTTTGGCCACTTTGTTTTTGGTCAGCACTTTAATCGCTTTATCCCATTTTTTGTTGCTCAAACCACTTTGCTCTTTTAGGGTGTTTAGGGTTGTTGGACTTTCTTTTTTAAGTAAATCCAAAATCAACTTTTCTTCTTCAGTAAGGGGAATGGTTTTCTGTTCGGGTTTCATCTGTGGGAAAAACAATACTTCCTGTATGGAACTGTTGTCGGTCATCAGCATTACCAGGCGGTCAACACCAATTCCAATTCCGGAGGTGGGGGGCATACCGTATTCCAGGGCGCGAAGGAAATCCTGATCGA
>CAJXEG010000042.1 GCA_913052425.1 uncultured Flavobacteriaceae bacterium
AAACTTTTTGCTCAACAGCAATGGCAGGGGCAATGCCTTTGATTTCATCAACCTTAGGTTTATTTAGTTTCCCCATAAACTGTCTGGCATAGGAGGAAAGACTTTCTACATAACGACGTTGTCCTTCTGCATAAAGCGTATCAAAGACCAAAGAGGACTTTCCCGATCCCGATAATCCAGTGACCACCGTCATTAGATTTCTGGGAAATACAGCATCGACATTTTTAAGGTTGTGGAGTTGAGCCCCCTTTATGATGATGTATTTTTTGGTGTCTAAATCAAGAATTTGCTCCATTGAAAAAAAATCAAAAGATAAAATTACAACTAATCTTTGCAAACCCTCATATCAGTGCATTAAAAAGTAAGTTTAAACATTGTGTTTAAGCGAGACAAACGAAAAAGTATAAATAAAATATACGAATTTGAACACCGAACAAGGATTTATTAAGGCCGAATTCAGCTTTTTTAAAAGTAGATTTAGACCAATGAAATTACCGATAAGTTGATTTTATTCAAAATATGACTATATTTGTAACAATTAACATTCGCCTATAGCACAAAACTACTTTTGAATCATATTGTTTCATTAAAACCAGCTCTGCTGATTAAAAGTAGTTTATGCATACCTCTCAACCCCTTCAACAAACCGATGCTCACTTGGTCAGTGAATATATCTCTGGCGATGAAAACTCCTTAGAAATACTCATTTACAAGCACAAGTCCAGAATCTATAACTTTATTTTTTCTAAAGTTCTCAATCGTGACATCGCAGAAGACATCTTCCAGGAGACTTTTATTAAAGTCATTAAAACCCTTAAAAATGGGGTATACAATGAAGAAGGAAAGTTCCTTTCCTGGGTAATGCGCATCTCCCATAACTTAATCATCGATCATTTTAGAAAATCCAATCGTATGCCCAAATTTGAGGCCAGTGATGACTATGATGTTTTTCAATTCATCACAGACAATGCTCCAAATGTGGAAAATAACTTGATCAAAGATCAGGTGGTGAATGATCTGCAAAACCTCATTACCGAGCTTCCCGAAGATCAGAAGGAGGTCTTAAATATGCGACTGTACAGGGATATGAGCTTTAAGGAAATTTCCGAAATTACCGGGGTAAGCATCAATACTGCCTTGGGCAGGATGAGATATGCAATCATCAACCTCAGGAAGATGATTGAGGACAATCAAATTCTTCTGACCCACTAGACAATTTTCAGTCTTTCTTTTCGTTAATAGGGTAAATACTCTTGAATGGAGCAAAATTACTCTAAAAAAAATCTCGAAAACGGACCTCGCCCACTGGTTATTCGGCGTATTTTGGCTTTTTCCAAATACTACGAACTGAATAAAAAAGAAACCCAAGACTCAGAGAGAACAGATTGACGACTAAGTTTCATACGTTTAAATCTATGTTAACCAGTTGATATTTAATCATTTTCTTTTGTTGAGAAATTTATCTTGGCTGTTTTAAATCCCTCTATGAGGGTTTCATCTGTTTTTTAAGTACTGATTTACGACCTATAGTACTCGTAATAATGTCCTTGTTAATATTCCATCCCCTGGCAGGACAGTATTCCCTTCCATACCATATGATTTGAAGGTGCAGTTCATTCCATTTGTATTTTGGAAAAAGACGTTTTGCATCTCGTTCTGTTTGAACGACATTTTTACCATTGGATAAGCCCCATCGGTACAACAAACGATGAATATGGGTATCTACAGGAAAAGCAGGGACTCCAAAGGCTTGAGACATCACTACACTGGCTGTTTTATGCCCCACTGCCGGAAGTGCTTCCAAAGCTTCAAAACTTTTGGGAACTTCACCTTTGTGCTCATTGATCAGTATGTGAGACAATCCATGAATGCCTTTGGATTTCATAGGGGAAAGTCCAACGGGCTTGATTATATCTCTGATTTCAGCCACTGTCAGCTTTATCATTTCCTGTGGCGTGTCTGCTTTTTTAAACAATATTGGTGTGATTTGATTGACCCTAACATCTGTACTTTGTGCGGACAACAAGACCGCAATAAGTAGGGTGAAGGGATCCTTGTGATCCAAGGGAATTGGAATTTCGGGATATAATTTGTCCAACTCTTCCATCACAAACGAAACCTTTTCCTTTTTAGTCATTCAGATTTTTTGTTATTTCGATTCAAAATAAAAAATTAATATGAATACATTACAACCAGGAGACGCTATTCCTCCATTTACTACCGTTGACCAAGATGAAAATACTGTCAGTTCGTCTGACATGACCGGAAAGAAAAGCATCGTGTTTTTTTACCCAAGGGCCAATACGCCAGGATGTACTGCTGAGGCTTGTAATCTACGGGACAATTACAAAGTCTTAAAAGATAAAGGCTTCCAATTGTTCGGGGTCAGTGCGGACGCTGCGAAAAAGCAAAAAAATTTCGCAGACAAGTATGAATTGCCTTTTCCTCTACTCGCAGATGAGGATAAATCCGTGATCAATGCCTTTGGTGTATGGGGGCCCAAAAAATTTCAGGGAAAAGACTATGACGGTATTCACAGAACAACTTTTTTGATTGACGAAAACGGCAAGGTAGAAAGAGTGATCAGCAAGGTAAAAACCAAAGATCACGCGGCGCAAATATTGGAGGAAATTTAGGCTTTGACCTTTTTATCTTTCCAGCCAAACATTTTATTTTTCATGATCATCTCCGCGATACCCTCGGGAAGCTGGTTTCTCCAGCCATTTTTACCTTCTTTTATATTGGTGAGAATTTCTCTCGAAAATATGGAGAGGTACTCACTTTCGTAGTCAAAGATATCGACCACTTTACCGTTGTATTTGAAGAATTTGTAAAAATCCTTCATCCTGGGGTGAAGCTTGAGGTTGTTGGAGTTGACGATTTCGCCGGTTTCAGGGTTTTTCATGGGATAAAGGTAAACCTTGAGGTTGTTGTGGAACATTTTTCCAAAAGCCTCTAAGATTCCCCCCTTTACATCTTTGTAGTATTGTTCATCGAAAATTTCAACAAAGTTACTTACCCCCATGGTCAATCCGATTTGTTCTTTAGTATATTCAGAGAGGTAATCTACCATTTTGTAGTACTCTTTGAAATCTGAAATCATCACCGTATGGCCCAAAGAGCACAAGAGTTTTGCGCGATCCATAAAGTCCGACTCGTCAATTTCTCCCTGTGAGGTAAGGTTGGAAAGGGTAATTTCAAAAATTACTTCGGTTTTGTTTTCATCAATATTTTGTTCCTTGATAAAAATATCATAGGACTTTTTGAACATGTCAATGTTGACCTTGGTAACAGGTCTAAAGCTTCCCCTCAATACCAAGATGTTTTTTTTGTACAGCACCCGAGCAGGAAGTATGTTGTTTCCTTTGGGATTGAACATCACCGCATCGGTCATGTCATTTTTGAGGAGTAACAAACTTAAAAGACGGTTGTCAACCCCGTCAAAAACAGGTCCGGAAAAATTGATGGTATCAATTTCAATGGCTGTTTTGTCAATATGGTCATAGAGGTGTTTGATGATTTTTTTGGGCTCATCGTGATTGTAAAAAGCACCATAGACCAAATTAACACCCATGATCCCGACGGCCTCTTGTTGGAGTCTTGCCTCAGTTTGGTGAAATCGAAGGTGAATCATGATTTCATTAAAGGGCTGCTCGGGAGCAATTTGGTAGCGAATACCCATCCATCCGTGTCCTTTGTATTTTTTTGCAAAATCTATAGTTGCAACGGTATTGGCGAAAGCAAAAAACATTTTATCGGGATGATTCGCTCTTGGAATTCGTGTTTCCAGGAGCATGATTTCCCTTTCCAACATTTTATGAAGCCTTGTTTCGGTAACATACCTGCCGTCATCTTCCTCCCCATAGATGGTGTCACTAAAATTTTTGTCATAGGCACTAATGGTCTTGGCAATGGTTCCCGAAGCACCTCCGACCCTGAAAAAATGTCGAGCCACTTCTTGACCTGCTCCAATCTCGGCAAAAGTACCGTAGATGCGGTCGTTTAAATTGATTTTTAAAGCTTTTCGTTCGATGGAGGGTCGCTTCTCAAATTCTTTGTCTCCTGGAAGGGTGATTGGCATGGTATAATAGTATGACATAAAATTACAAAGTTTGTTTTATATCTCCCTAAATATTTACTTTTGAATTTACCATATGATTAAAATAACATTTCTCGGCACAGGAACTTCCCAGGGAATTCCTGTTATTGGGAGTCAACATCCTGTTTGTTTGAGTGAAAACCCTAAAGACAAGAGACTGCGCTCCTCCGTTTTGATCCAATGGAAAAATCGAAACTATGTGATCGATTGTGGACCCGATTTTCGTCAACAAATGTTAAGGGTAGCTTGCCATCATTTGGACGGTATTTTGTTTACCCACGAGCATGCCGACCATACCTCCGGAATTGACGATATAAGACCTTTTTTTTTCAGACAAGGCAACATACCCGTCTACGCATCCGACAGTGTGGTAGCTGATCTGACACGTCGTTTTTCTTATATCTTTCAAACCGACAACAAATATCCCGGAACTCCGGCGGTGGAAATCCACACCATCCAAAAAAACAAAGTGTTTTCGCTGGAGGGAAAGCAAGTAGTTCCCATCGAGGTGATGCACAATCAACTTCCTGTAATGGGCTTTAGGATAGACAATTTTGCCTATCTGACAGATGTTAAATCGATTGATAAAGATCAATTGAAGAAACTAAAAGATTGCGACGTTTTGGTGCTCAATGCCCTGAGAGTTGATCCTCACCCCGCCCATTTTAATTTGGAGGAAGCGCTCCAGATGGTCGATCTTCTGAAACCCAAACGCGCCTATTTTACCCATATTAGTCATTTACTGGGCTTTCATGATGAATGCTCAAAACAACTCCCCGAAAACGTATATTTGGCCTACGACAAGCTTGAAATTCACTCAAATTGATTTAAATGAAAAAAAACATTATCCTTTATCTGTTTGTATTTACTGCTTTGATCCTCATTTTTCAATTGGTCAACTCCAATAGGGTATTTGAAGATTTGGAGGGAAAATGGATCGATACAAAAGCCCGTAACGAAGAATTAAAAGACTCTTTATTTAAGCTGCAGATGCGCTTGGAGGAACAAAATGATTTTAATTTGGAGGGGAATGAATATGCTTTGCGGTATTTTGAAAACCTAAGCATTCAAAACATAGCCAGCCATGTGAAAGACCAGCTTTATGAAACCAACTTGTTGCGTGAAAAAAACGACCTGATCCCCTATGCTGTATTGGGTCGTACTTTTTTAATCAATAAAGTAAAGGTGCTCAATCACCAATGGATCATAGCGGATTTTTCGGATGGAACCCATTGGGGGGAAATATTTTTGACCTATCAAATTGATAAAAACGGAGGGCTTAATTTTGAATTGCGGGAGCATTTTTTGTACCCTAATCCAGATTAGTTTTTGATATCCATTCCAGCAAATCTCTAAAGTTTTCGGGAGATACATTGTGAGCGTCAGCATAGGAGTTAAATGTGACCTTGGGGTTATTCGTCCTTAGTTCGTTTACACTTGACTCGCCCCAATCATAGGGAACTGTCGGGTCATTGGTGCCATGAGAGGCGTAGGCTAAAACATTTTGATATTCCTCTAAGGGGTTTTCCAAAAGTTGAGTATTGATGTATCCACTCATACATATGGCTCTTCTGAATCGATCGGGATGATCCAACAAAAGTGACCAACTCAATATGGCGCCCTGGCTAAACCCCATTAAACTTATGTCTTTGGGGTTTAAATCAAATTCATTGATAAAATTTTCCAATTGCTCTGTGATGGTGACCAGTGATTTTTTGGCTTCTTCAAGGTCAGACCATTTGTCCTGTGCGGCATCGAAATGGATCGAATACCAAGCTTTTCCTCCGAAAGGAGTACCCAAGGGGGCTTCGAGTGAAATAACAGTAAGATGTTCCGGTAAATAGCTTGCAAAAGAGAAAAGATCATCGGCATTGCTTCCATAGCCGTGTAAAAGCAGTATGCAGGGGTATGGAGCGACACCGGCAGTTGCTTTTCTGATTCTATAAGATAACAGGGCCATTAATCGTTCAGTGTAAGGACTCCATTGTTAAAACTGCCCAAAACTTTTCCTTGCAATTCTAAGCCAAGATAGGGGCTGTTTTTTGAGGTTGATTTTAAATCTTCCTCACTGTAGCGATACGATTTTTCGGGGTCGAATAGGGTTAAATCTGCCGTTGCTCCAACAGCAATGGTAGGGGTAGGAATCCCAAAACACTTTACTCCACGGGTGAGGAAACTCAAAACCTTGTCCAGTGGAAAAACTTTGTTGAGCATACCAAAGCAACTTTCGAGTCCCAAACTACCGGCAGCCGCATTTTCAAACTCCAATTTTTTGTATTCGATATTCATGGGTTCGTGCATGCTGCTGATCATGTCAATGCTGCCTTCCAATAATCCCGCTCTGAGTGCCTGTTGATCTGTTTTGGATCGTATGGGCGGGTATACTTTAAAATTTGGGTTAAAATTTTCCAGTGCCACGTCGTCAAAGATCAGTTGTGGCAGTCCAACGCTGCAACTGACGTTGAGTCCTTGTTTTTTTGATTTTCGGATCAAATCTAGTCCTGCCTCGGTACTGATATTGGGCAGGTGGAGTTTTCCCCCGGCATATTTTAAAATTTCAAGGTCTCTGGCAATTTGAACCGACTCGGCCATGGAAGGGATACCTTTCATACCAATTCGGGTACTAGTGATGCCTTCGTGCATCACACCATTACCTGCTAACTCATTGTTCATGGGGTGTGAGATCACTATTCCCTCAAAACTTTGACTGTACTGAAGTGCAATCTTAAGTAAATTGGCCTTTTGAATCGGATGCTTGTGATCCCCAAAGGCAATGGCTCCCTCACTAAACATATCGTAGAGAGAGGCCATTTGATCTCCTTTGGATTCTATCGTTAGTGCTCCTATGGGATATAATGATGTGGTATTTCCCCTGGTCATTTTGATTAAATGTCCAATGATGGATTTGGAATCCGGGATGGGATAAGTGTTGGGATTGAGTAATATTTTGGTGAAACCCGATCGTGCCGCTACTTCCAAACCATTCGAAAGCGTTTCCCTTTCCTCGTATCCCGGTTCGCCAAAAGAGACACCACTGTCAAACCAACCACAAGAGACGTGGAGATTTTCAAATGTATAGACTTGAGTTTCTTTGTCGGGCTTTATATTGTCACCAATTTCGGCGATGATTCCCGCTGAAATTAAAATATCTTGATAAGTAGAATGATGGGGACTTTGAGGATTTAGTACTGTAGCATTTTTTAGAAGTATCTTCATTAACAAACCACTATAGTACAAAAATATAAAATCAGGAGTAAAAAAAGCTTGATAGGAGACCTATAATATTTTAGAATTTTTCAAAGGCACCCAATCCAAAGAGAGCAAAGTCATATTTTACAGGGTCTTTTGGATCGAACTTTCTGAGCTTGGTATCCAGTTCCAATAATGCTTTAGCATCGTTCTGTTTTCTTTTTAAAAGACCCAGTTTTCGGGCGACATTTGCCGTGTGTACGTCCAAGGGCAGGGATAACTCCGAAGTTGAGATATCTTTCCAAATCCCAAAATCAACACCTTTTTCACCGGATCTCACCATCCACCGCAAAAACATATTGATCCTTTTGGCAGCAGATCCTTTTTGGGGGTCAGATACGTGTTTTTGTGTTCTTTGGAGGTGATCGAGTTCAAAAAAAGTTTTCTTAAACCGATGAATGCGTTCTTGAAGATTGATTTTTGGTGACGAAAAAAGTCTTTCCAGACCACCGTGATTGATATAAATATTTTTCAAGGCACTGATAAAATAAATCAAGTCCTGTTCGTTAAAGGTCCGATGAACAAACCCCTTAAATTTTTTAAAATCTTTTTTTTGATGATTAAGGACAAAATCATGAGGGGAGGCATCCATCAAATCCATCATCTTTCGGGCACTTTTCAAAATACTCACCCGGTTTCCCCAAGCTATGGTAGCACTAAGAAAAGCAGCAACTTCTACGTCCCTTTTTTTAGAAAATTGGTGAGGAATCTGAATCGGGTCGTGGGCTATGAATGCAACGGATTCGTATTGTTGAACTTTAAAATCCAGAAAAGATTGCAGTTCTTTAGGATTCATGAAACGATCTTCCCGTCTTTTAGCATAATTTTTCGATCGGCCATGTTCGCCAATGCCTCATTGTGTGTTACAATTACAAAAGTACAACCGGTTTGATCCCTGAGTTTGAAGAAGACTTCATGCAAGGATGTGGCATTCTGAGAGTCTAGATTACCACTGGGTTCATCGGCAAAAACAACCTTTGGATCATTGATTAAGGCACGGGCAACGGCAACACGCTGTTGTTCTCCGCCAGATAATTCTTGTGGTTTGTGGTGGATTCGATCTGAAAGCCCCATTTGAGCCAACAATGCTATGGCCTTTTGTTTTAGTTTTTGACCATCATTTTTTCCTATCCAACCGGGCATGCATACATTTTCAAGGGCTGTAAATTCTGGAAGCAGTTCGTGAAATTGAAATATAAAACCCAAATGTTGGTTTCTGAATGCCGCCATTCGCGTTGGATTCATTTTTTGTATGGCTGCACCTTCAATTTCTATATTAGTTTTTTCGTTGGGATCAGCAGAGTCAAGGGTGCCCAATATTTGTAAAAGGGTTGTTTTTCCCGCACCAGAAGGGCCTACAATAGCAACAATCTCACCGGATTCTATCTTAAGATCAATTCCTCTAAGCACAGCCAAATCACCATAACTTTTAAAAATATCACTGCAAGCGATGCCTTTATTCATACTTTAAAATTAGTTTTTTAAATACAATATCCATTTAATGAATGCTTCATTTTTTTTGTTTAATCCTAAATTATTTTGTTCAATAAATTTGTATATTTGATAAACAAAAAATAAAAAAGTGATTAAACAAGCATATTTCGCAGGTGGATGTTTTTGGTGTACGGAATCAATTTTTCAAAGGATTAGAGGTGTTATAGAGGTCATTCCCGGTTATATGGGAGGACACATAAAAAACCCTGCATACAGAGAGGTTTGTAATGGAAACACCGGCCATACAGAAACCATAAAAATTCTATATGATCAGGATTTGGTGTCTTATGGTGAACTTCTCGAGATCTTTTTTATGACCCATGATCCCACCACGCTCAACCGGCAGGGGAATGATGTGGGATCTCAGTACCGCTCTGCTGTTTTTTACAATAATCTTGAAGAAAAAATCCAGATTGTTGATTGTATCAGTCGATTAGATAAAGAAGGTATTTTTGAAAATCCCATTGTTACAGAAGTTAATAATGAAAGCTCTTTCTACCCAGCAGAGATAGAACATCACGATTATTATAACCAAAATACAGAACAACCTTATTGTCAATTTGTAATCAGCCCCAAGATCAAAAAGCTTAAATCAATTTTTAATCAATACACTATATCATAATGAACGACAATTTCAACATCGAGACTTTCCCCATCACTGATGAGATTAAAATTAACTTTTCGAAAATCATCGATCTACTGGGAGAGAATACCGATAGAGAAGGTCTTGAGAAAACCCCTATGCGCGCTGCAAAAGCCATGAAATTTCTCACCGAGGGCTACGAAAAAGATCCAAAACAAATTTTACAAAGTGCCATGTTCAACGAAGATTACAATG
>CAJXEG010000043.1 GCA_913052425.1 uncultured Flavobacteriaceae bacterium
CGTTCTTCCGTCAATTCGCCAATCAGGTCGGCGGCATCGTCAGTGTCCAGTTCTTCGATTTCCTCTGCAATTTCTTTGGCGGAGAGGTTTTCTAAGATGCCCTCTCGGATGTCTTCATCGACTTCTGCCAGGGCATCGGCTGTTTTATCACTGTCCAGTAATTTGACCAGATAGGTCGCCTGATCGGTGGAAAGTTCATAGATGATCTCAGCAATATCGGCGTAGTGCAGGTCTTTGAGTTTACTGCGCAGCTTTTTGTCGGAGCCACCATCAATCAACTCCTTGATGAACTTTATCCCGGTTTTGTCAATTTCAAATTTTGGCATTTCCCACTTTTTTGGTCAGTTCTATGAATTGCGCTGCGGACAATTTTTCGGGTCGCAGGTCAAAGATACTATCTTCTAAAGTAAGTTTAGGGATGTTTAGACTTTTCAGGCTGTTTCTCAAAGTCTTTCGGCGTTGCTGAAATCCGGTTTTTACGATCCTAAAGAGTAATTTCTCATCGAAATCGATAATCAGATCTTCCTTTCTTTTGAGAGAGAGTACTCCTGAATCCACTTTTGGTGGTGGAGAAAAAACAGCAGGGGAAACATTGAAATGGTATTGGGCGTGGTAATAGGTTTGACACAAAACAGAGAGTATGCCATAGGCTTTGGTACCGGGTTTTTCGCAGATCCTTTGGGCGACTTCTTTTTGAAACATGCCGCAAAAAAAAGGGAGGTATTGTCGATACTCCAGGGCTTTGAATACAATTTGACTCGAAATGTTGTAAGGGAAGTTTCCAATAATGCCAAAGGCTTGACCCTCAAAGGTTTTTGAGAGATTCATTTTGAGAAAATCTTCATTGAGGATGTCTTTTTGCCGCTCAGGATATTTCCGGTTGAGGTAGGTTACGGATTCTGTGTCAATTTCAACCAATTTAAGATTTTTGATTTTTGGGATCAAGAATTGGGTGAGCACTCCCATACCGGGGCCTATTTCGAGAATGTTGTCACAGTTTTGATGTTGAAGTAAATCCGCAATTTTTTGAGCGATGTTTAAATCATTCAGAAAATGTTGTCCTATTTTTTTTTTAGGAGAAACGGCTTTCATGGGTATTGTTTTAGGATTTTGAGTTGACTGCTAAAATGGAGCACGGCTTCACCAAACTGTATCTTTATCTGTTTTTTTAAGACTTGGTCTTCGTTTTCTAAAAAATTTTGGAGACTATTGTGATCTGAGATTTGATATTGAAGGGCATAGACTGCACCTTCTTTTGGGGTATTTGTGTTCAGCTTTAGGATGGTGGTAGCGCTTATTTTTTCAGATTTAGATATTTGGTTGAGCCGAAGATCGACCCATTCCAGCCATTTTTTTTCGACCTCCGGTGCCACGTTGCATGTGACATTATACACTATCATCGATCAGTTGATTGTTTCAAAACCGGTATATGGAACCAATGCTTTTGGTATTTTGATCCCATTGGGGGTTTGATGGTTTTCGAGCAAGCCTGCCACCACTCGTGGGAGGGCCAGTGAGCTACCGTTTAGGGTATGAACGGCTTGTTTTTTTCCATTTTTGTCTTTGTACCGCAGTTGCAAACGTTCAGACTGAAAGCTGTTGAAGGTGGAGACAGAGCTGATTTCCAGCCATCTTTTTTGGGCGGTAGAGTAGACTTCAAAATCGAAGGTCAATGCTGCAGTGAACCCAAGGTCGCCCCCGCAGAGTTTTAATATGCGGTAGGGAAGTTCCAATTCTTCTAAAATACTTTTGACGTGGTCTACCATTTGATCCAATGCTGCTATGGAATTTTCAGGTTCTTCAATCCTGACGATTTCCACTTTATCGAACTGGTGGAGACGATTGAGCCCCCTGACGTTGGCGCCATAACTTCCTGCTTCTCTGCGGAAACAGGGCGTATATCCGGTCAGACAAATGGGCAGGTTTTTGGCTTCTAAAAGTTGGTTTCTAAAAAGGTTGGTCAATGGAACTTCGGCTGTAGGTATGAGGTAGAGTCCGTCTTCGGGAATGTGATACATCTGCCCCTCTTTGTCGGGCAACTGTCCCGTTCCGAATCCTGAATCTTCGTTGACCAAATGGGGTACTTGAAATTCGGTATAACCGGCAGCGGTGTTTTTATCCAAAAAATATTGAACCAACGCCCTTTGGAGTTTGGCACCTTTCCCTTTGTAAACGGGGAATCCGGCACCGGTAATTTTACTGCCCAAGTCAAAATCGATCAAATCGTATTGTGCAGCCAACTCCCAGTGTGGAAGTGCATTTTCACCCAAATCGGGAATACTGCCTGCACTAAATACCTCTTCATTTTCGTTCTCCGAGTTTCCCGCGGGTACACTTTGGTCGGGCACATTGGGAATTTGAGTTCGGATGGACAAAAGTTCCACTTCAACTTTTTGGAGTTGCTCTTGTAGGGTTTTTCCGGTGGTTTTTAAATCGGCTGTTTGCGTTTTTAATGTATTGGCTTTTTCCGCTTGTCCTGATTTAAAAAGGGTCCCAATTTCTTTGGCCAGTTGATTGCTTTTGGAAAGGGTTTCGTCCAATTGACTTTGAAGTGATCTCCTTTTCTGATCTGTTTCAAGCAGTTGGTCGACCAGCTCTGGCTGCGGAAAATTTCTTTTGGCCAATCCCTCTTTGATTTTTTCGGTCTGTTCTCTCAGGTATGCAAGCGGTAACATGTGATTATTTTTCGGTGTAAAGGTAGATGAAACCAATGGATTAATTCAAATTTAAAGGTATTTTGGGATTAATTCTCGGCAGCTTTTTTGGTCGATACTGAGTTGATTCCCCAATGACTCCAACGAGTCGTATTTTTGCTCGTCTCTTATTTTTTCCAGAAGATTAATGTTTAATTTTTTCCCGTAGAGGTCTCCGTCAAAGTCGAAAAAATATGTTTCGATTTGCGTTTCTTTTCCCGAGATCGTGGGGCGTTTGCCAACATTCATCATCCCAAAATATTTTTGATTGTCCCAATGACATTGAACGAGATAAACCCCATTTTGAGGTTTGAGCTTGTATTTTTCTTCAATGTATAAGTTGGCCGTAGGAAAGCCAATTTTTCTTCCAATTTTGTCTCCTTTAACAATGATTCCACTAATAGAAAAGGGCCTTCCCAAATATTGATTAGCTTTTTTAATTTCTCCCGCCGTGATGGCATTTCTCACTTTGGTAGAACTTATGGCAATGGACGCTATGTCTTGAGCCGGAATTTCTTCAACCGTAAAATCGTAATCCAAACCAAAGTTTTTTAAGTCCTCAACGGTTGCCTCTCGGTTTCTTCCAAACCGATGATCGTATCCAATGATGAGTTTCGAAATGCCAAGCCCGTTGACCAGAACATCTCTCGTATACTCTATGGCTGTCATTCTTGAAAATTCCAGGGTAAAAGGTTGAATGATGAGTATTTCTACTCCCAATATTTCCAAAAGTTGTCTTTTTTCCTTCAAGGTATCAATCATTTTGAGTTGGCTTTCTTTTTGTAAAACCATTCTCGGATGAGGAAAAAAAGTGAGAACTACAGCACATAAATCCTCTTTTTTGGCTTTTGCCACCAGATCGCTAATGATTTTTTGATGCCCAATGTGAACCCCATCAAAGGTGCCTATGGTGAGTATCGCGGTTTTTTTTGGTCGGTAATTGGCTATATTATGGATGACCTCCATCTAAAAATTTTGATATTTGTCAAAAGTACATCTAAAATACTTCAAGATTAATATTGTTTTTTTTAAATTATGAATTTAAAAATCCGACTTTGACAATATACCGTTTTTGTCTTTATTTATTTACCACGCTTTTCATAGGTTTGTCGGGTGTCAGTGGACAGCAATTCTGGTCTTTAGCTTCGGATGACCCCATTGGATATTTACCCATTTCGGATGACAAAGGGTGGTTTTATATGGATTTTGATGCTGCAGCATTTAAAAATACGCTGACCGAATCCAAAGGGATGAAATTCTTGGCGGAAAAAGACCTGTTGGAGATGGTTTTACCTAATGAATGGGGTAAAGAGGAAGTATTTGAGCTCAGAAAAGCAGCCGTATTGTCGCCCAGCCTACAAGCTGCTTTTCCTGAGATCAGAACTTATGTAGGAAAAAGCCTTGAACGTCCGGATGTTCATATCAGACTCTCCTATACCCCTACTGGAATCAATGCTTGGATGCGCTATCCCAATGGAGAAAATAGATTTTTACAGCCTTTGAACGGTCAAAAAAACCGTTACCTTTCCTATGCACGATCTGCGGAAAGTGAGATAGATGGCTTTAATTGTTCGACGCCCCTAAAGGATAACTGGAAAGATCAAAACTTGTCGACTGTCGATCAAAAAAGTTTTAGAAAAGTAAATTCGGGGATAATAAAAACCTATCGACTGGCCATTTCAACCACTGGGGGTTATACCTCTTTTTGGGGAGACGATGATCCCTCTAATGGAACCAACAAGGAAGATGCCTATGCAGCTGTAGTAAGTACCATCAACAGGGTTAATGAAGTTTTTGAAACGGAATTGGGCATACATTTGGAGTTGGTGTCAGGACTTGATTTGATCTATCCCAATGTTGATTCTGACCCTTATACGAGTGATTTAAATGCTCAGGCTCAGGAAAACTTAGACAAAGTACTTGGCTCTGAGAATTACGATATAGGTCATCTGTTTGCGTATGCTAGAGGTGGAGGAAACGGCAATGCTGGCACTGTGGGAAGTGTTTGTCGAAATGGTGTTAAAGGGGGGGCTTTTAGTGCGCATCCTTTTCAGGGTACTGCCGACGACCCTTTTCTGAATGATCATTTCGATGTTGATTATGTGACCCATGAAATGGGGCATCAATTTGGAGCTTTTCATACTTTTTCCCACAACAATGAGTTTGAAGGCTTCAGCTCAGAACCTGGAAGCGGATCAACCATCATGGGGTATGCCGGGATTGTAGGTTTGGACAATGTCCAGCGTCATAGCGATCCTTATTTTCATTATTACAGCATCCACAATATCAATGAATATACCGATGAACAAACTTGTTATACTTCGGTCCTAAATGAAAATCAAATTCCCACTGCCTTTGCGGATCGTGACTATTCCTTACCCATTGGAACGGCCTATGAGTTAAAAGCCTCGGGAACCGACCCCGATGGTGATGTATTGTATTATTGCTGGGAGCAATTGGATGTGGGTCAAGTGGATGCGTCCAATTTTGGGCCTTACAATCATATAGGTGCTCAGGCAAGATCGCTGCCGCCTTCCCTTAGTCCGATTAGAACT
This sequence comes from uncultured Flavobacteriaceae bacterium, assembly GCA_913052425.1. The sequence goes on from CAJXEG010000043.1 coordinate 5,249, forward strand.
GTTCCTGGAATGGATGCGGTTTTGGAGGGTAGTTTGACCCTTGACAAGCCTCAGACAGGAGGTCGATGGGAAACTGTGTCACTGGTTGACCGGACACTCACTTGGGCAGTTACGGTAAGGGATCGTTTTCCGGCGGCTGTTGATGTTTCAGGGAGAATGGCTTTCGATGTCAAAATGCTCAAAGTGATATCCGATGCTGGGCCTTTTGAAATGAGTTCGCAAAATCATGAGGGAATTCTTTGGGAAGCCGGATCAAAACAAACTTTGTCTTGGGAGGTTGCCCAAACCGATCAGGCCCCTATCAACACAAAATTTGTCTCCATATTCTTGTCTACAGATGGGGGAAAGACCTTTGAAAAGCCCTTGCTCACCTCAACACCCAACGATGGAGAAGAGGTGATCACTGTTCCCGGGGGCGTCAGCTCTGACCTGGTCAGGATCAAAATTGTGCCGGACAACTCTATTTATTTTGCTGTCAACCGCCACGATATTGAAATCACCCCAGCCCCCTTTGTATTGACTTTTGACCGCTATGATCAAGAGGCTTGTCAAAACGAGGTGACTTTTGCATTTGATTTTGAGACTTTTTCGGATACCGATCAAAAGGTGGGTTTGAGCTTTAGTGATCTTCCTACAGCCCTTTCGGCACAGTTTTCGAAATCCCAGCTTAACAGCGCTGATCCGTCAGGAACCATCAAGGTTTCGGGTTTTGAAAATTTACCATCTCAGGACTTGGTCTTGACACTTAGGGCCTCGGGAGAGACCCTAACCCGTTCTATTGATTTGGAGGTTAGGATTAGAGAAGATATTTTTCAAGGGATTCAACTTTTGGCTCCGACCAATCCGGAAGTTGAACTGAGTCGAACGGTTAGTCTGAGTTGGACTGCCCTTCAAAACGCTAACGAATACATCATTGAAGTCTCCAAATCGGAAACTTTTTCGAGTATAACCCATTCTAAAACTGTCGACTCCTCATCAACTTCCATAGTAGGTTTGGATTTTTCAACTTCCTATTTTTGGAGGGTAAAGCCTGTTAATTCCTGTGGTGAAGGGACTTATTCTGAAGTAGGGAACTTTAGGACTTTTACGGTCAATTGTGAAACCTATAGAGCCAGTGGATTGCCAACCAGGATAAGTGATGCGATAGGAAGCTTGGCGAAATCTACGACTGTAAACTTGGATATCTTTGATCAAGCGGTGATCCAAGACCTCAATGTAAATGTGTCCATAGATCACAGTTATATTGGGGATATCTCTCTCTATCTAATTGCTCCCGACAATACTAGGGTCAAATTATCCCAAAACCTTGGCGACGATCAGGATAATTATAAAGAAACGGTTTTTGATCAAGAAGCCACCAGATCCATTGTTTTTGCATTGCCTCCTTTTACGGGCTCGTTTAGACCCCAGGAAGATTTGTCGGTATTTAACGGAAAAAATCTAAAAGGCAGATGGACGCTCGAAATCGTAGACTTGTTCGATGATAGTATAGTTGGCTTAGTGGATGACTTTTCGATTAATGTTTGTTACAGAGGTACGGTTGTTTTGGACACAGACAATGATGGTATAGCAGATGTTTTGGACAATTGCCCAACCATTCCCAATGCAAATCAGTCCGATTCAAACGAGGATGGCCTGGGTGATGTTTGTGACCTCTACAGCAACGATAATTTTAGTTTAAAGAAGTCAGACCCCACTTGCATCGCGAAAAACAACGGTTCCGTTTCCATTTCAGCGGTTGCTCATTTCGATTATCAACTCAGTATCACCGGACCCAATGGCTTAAGTAAAGAGGATTCATTTACTCATAATAATGAAATCACGATTCCTAACTTGCCCAAAGGAAAATACACGATCTGTATCACGTCTCTCAACAATATTGATTTTGAAAGGTGCTATGCCACAGAATTGTTCGAACCGGATCCATTGAGTGTGGTTACGCAATTGAACGCTTCAGATTTGTCGGTCACCATAGATTTATCCGGGGGACAAAACTATTGGCTCAAGCTCAATGAAGATCATTATGAATTCAAGACGGGACGTCATCGCTTGGCTCTTAGGGCGGGCTTGAATACCCTAGAAGTTACTACAGATTTGAATTGTCAAGCTAAGTTGGTAAAAGAAATTTATGTTTCTGAGGATTCTTCGGTTTATCCCAATCCTGCATCAGAAATCGTTAATATTTTGGTGGGTGGAGGAGCAATGCAGGCAGAAATTTTATTTTTCAATTTACAGGGCGACCTACTTCAACAAAGGGATGTTGTTCTTAATCCATTCAATAGAAATTTTGAACTCCCTGTGGATTATTACCCCCCCGGCGTGTATTTAATTCGTGTGATTACGGAAGGAAGAATAGAAAATTTTAAACTCCTAAAGCGTTGATGAAAAGGTATTATTGGGTTCTTTTATTGATGTTGGTGGCTTGTAAAAAAGAGGTCATACCCGACCCTGAACCAGGCCTTTTGATCGGTCCTGTGAACAACGATAATTGTAATACGGCCATAGTCTTGAATGACCAAAAGAGTCAAGTTAACTTTAGTTGGCAAGAGGCCGCTCATACTGACGAATATGAATTGGTGGTCAGAGACATTTTAACCAATGTGGATCAAAAAAAACAAACGATACGCTTTTTTTCAACGGTTGTTTTGGATCGTGGAAAACAGTATTCTTGGTGGGTCAATTCTCTATCTGAACAAACAGAGAACATTTCCAAAAGTCAAGTTTGGACTTTTTATTTGGAGGGGCTCCCCACAAGCAGTCATTTTCCTTTTCCGGCAAAACTCCTGAGTCCGGAAAACAACGCTCAGGTAAGTCTGGAAAATGGAGTTTTAACCCTGAGATGGGAGGCGGTTGATTTGGACAATGATGTAGTAGATTATGATGTGTATTTGGGACCCGATCCCGATGATCTGGAGATGGCCTTAGAAAATTTAACGACCAACAGCACTTCTGCTACTTTGATTCCCGATCGATACTACTATTGGAAAGTTGCCACCAGAGATCAGCAAGGAAATGTCTCCCACTCAGATATCGGGGTTTTTAGGACATCTCCTTAGGCGGTTTGGTATTGAACTTATTCATGGTTCTGTCCAAGCCCATTTGGGTAAAGGAAAGAACAATTTCGCTACATTGAGGCAGTGTCTTCGTCACTTTTTCCTCTTCCTCATCGGTGAATTTACTCAAGACAAAGTCAACTTGATTGAATGTTTTTTCTTCACTTTTGATGCCAAATCGTAGTCTTGGATAATGAGGGGTATTGAGTTGGGATTGAATGTCTTTTAGGCCATTGTGTCCTCCATCACTTCCCTTGCCTTTGAGTCGCAATAATGCCAAAGGAAGGTGCAGGTCGTCTGTAATGATGAGAATATTCTGAAGGGCTATGTTTTCCTTCAAAGTCCAATACCGAACTGATTTACCACTTCGGTTCATAAAAGTGGAAGGTTTGAGAAGAATGATTTTTTTTCCCTTATGGTTAAAGTTTCCTTTTGCTCCCAATTTGATATCGGTCATTTGAACTTCAAACTTTTTGGCCATAAAATCAATGACCTCAAAACCGATATTGTGTCGGGTTTTATGGTATTCACTACCTATATTTCCCAAACCTACAATCAAGTATTTTGTCATGTCAATGGGTTTTGCTTTACCAAAAAGCCACTTGAATAGCATATTGTAAAATTAAAAAAAGCATCTCAAGGGGAGATGCTTTTTTGTATAATTGATAGAAGTTGTTTATTCTTCTCCAGAGCTGCTTTCGCCCTCTGCAGTAGCTTCTCCTCCTTCTTCTGTAGCTTCTCCTTCTAATTCTTCTTCTTCAATACTCATCGAGGCTCTAGAAGTTCTTACTTTACACACTACGGTGTTGTCGGGATGGAGGATGGTAAAATCTTCACTTTCCAGCTCGGCAGTAGTAATTTTATTCCCCAGTTTGAGTGAGGAAATGTCAACATTGATAAAATCAGGTAGATTTTTAGGCAATGCCCTTACCTTAAGCTTACGTTTGCTGATCACTAGGGTACCACCCTCTAGCATCACTCCGGGGGCAGACCCCTGGATGATAACAGGTATTTCCATATTCACCTCTTTGTCGTCGGACAGTTGATAGAAATCAACATGTAAAATTTTGTCGCTAACGGGATGAAATTGGATGTCTTGCAAAATGGCATTTATTTTCTGATCTCCATTAATGTCAAGCACAACGGTATGCGCATTGGGCGTGTAAACTAATTTGCTGAAATCAAGTTCATTTGCGGAAAAATGGAGTGGGTTTTCACCTCCATACAATACGCAGGGAACTTTATCAGCATTACGTAAGGCTTTGGTCGCGACCTTGCCTACGCTTTCTCTTTTAGATCCTTTAATAGTAATCGATTTCATGAAATTGTTTTTACATTACAAATTTTGAACTTAT
>CAJXEG010000044.1 GCA_913052425.1 uncultured Flavobacteriaceae bacterium
GACCCTCAACAGTTTTCAAGACTGCCGCATTCGACCACTCTGCCATTTCTCCTTGGGGTGCAAATATAATATTTATTGATTTTCAATCCATTGATTTTATATATAAAAAATTACACGATTATTAACCGGTTTAATAATTGTCATAACGCACGATTTCTAGGCCATAACCTGTGATCCCTACCCTAGGCATTTTGCTGGAGTTACTGATCAAGTTCAGTTTTTTGATTTTAAGATTGTGTAAAATTTGTGCCCCTATACCAAAATCTCTCGTATCCATTATGATTGGCGGTGCTTTGTCAACCTTTCCTTTTTGCTGCATTCCTTTTAGTTTTTGGATTCTCGATAGAAGATTTTCTGAGGACTGTTGTTGGTTGATAAAAATTACCGCTCCTTTTCCAGCTTGGTTGATTAGCTTAAAAATATCATCCAGTCCTTTGGTAATTTGACCTGTCAACATGCTCAAAACATCATTGCTGATCCTTAGGGAATTGATTCGGGTCAAAACGGCTTCGTCTTCTTTCCAACTGCCTTTGGATAGTGCCAAGTGAATCTGTTGATTCGTAGTTTGCTGATAAGCCCTTAATCGGAATGGGCCAAAGCGGGTTTCCACTTGAAAATCACTCTTTTTCTCAATCAAACTGTCGTGTTGCATTCGGTAGGCCACCAAATCTTCAATCGAAACAATTTTTAAATCAAATTTCTTGGCAACCTTGACCAGTTCAGGAAGTCTTGCCATAGAACCGTCTTCATTCATGATTTCTACAATTACACCGGCAGCTTCGAATCCCGCCAAACGCGCAAAATCAATTGCAGCTTCTGTATGTCCGGTACGACGCAAAACACCACCGTCCTTGGCAATCAAAGGAAATACATGACCCGGTCGGGTGAGGTCAATGGCTCTGGTTTTTTTATCGATCATTGCACGGATCGTTTGGGAGCGATCTGCGGCCGAAATACCTGTCGTTACACCACTACCTCGGTAGTCTGCCGATACAGTAAAAGCAGTATCCATTGGATCTGAAGTAGAGCTTACCATTCGATCCAATTTTAATTTTTTACATTTTTTTTCGGTCAGTGGAGTACAAATCAACCCTCTTCCGTGGGTGGCCATAAAATTTATTTTCTTTGGAGTAATTACCTCTGCGGCGGCCACAAAATCACCTTCATTCTCCCGGTCTTCATCGTCTACGACTATGATAATTTCGCCTCTCTTGATGGATGCGATGGCTTCCTCTATGGTATTGAGTAATGTTTTTGACATAAATTTTTTATGATTTTGGTCCCATGTATTTGGAATAAATTTTTTGAATGGGAACCGTTATAAAATCCAGATTCACAAATCCCTCATCCGAGGAGGCTCTTTTTGTTAAATAAAATGCAAATGGAGCCAATACCATCGTGGATATCCAACTGGCCAATATTGGATGGACACTGTTGTCCTCTGCCGCATTTTTCGCAAAGATTCCGATGTAATGATAGGATAAAAAAATCAAGACCGACAAAACCAAGGGTAAGCCCAATCCACCTTTTTTGATGATCGCACCCAAGGAAGCCCCAATCAGGAAAAGAAAGATGCAGGAGAAAATCAAGGTGAACTTATCCAACATGATCATTTTGTGTAGGTTGATCAATTTTTGAAAGTAAAAAAAGGTTCGCTTCTTATTCTCCAGACTCCTTAAAATCCCTCTTACATCACCTAGGGATCTTTCCACAATCTGACTGACCCTCCAATCGTCAGTTATTTTGATGATATTGAGAATATTAGCCTGAATGAGTGAATCAGAAACATAGCTTTCTGTATCTTTTACCGGTTTTATCTGGTTGCTGTAGTGTTTTTTATTAAAGTTTTCACTGAATATTTTTCTTTGAGAGCTATAATCACGTTCCAAGGTGTCAATGCTTACTTTTAGTTGATTGACTTTTTGCATTTTGTAAGTGGTGGTGTAATTTTCTTCACTCAAATCTACATTATTGAACTTGGACATATCTATGTTCATTACATACTCCTCGAAATATACTTTGGCATGAGGAAACCGCATTCGTTCCTCATAATTTTTACCTGCAATTTCTTCATAACGATTACCGTCATACAAGACCAGTTGGAGCGTTGCATCGGTGGTCTTACTTTTTAATTCTCCGTTTTTGGCTTTGATGACAATCCGGTTTTTATAATCATCGGTTTTTTCGTGAATGATTACATTTTCGAGTAACCTTTCATCCTCTCCATACTTTCGCTTTACTTTGATGCTCATTTGTCCCAAGTCATTAAAAATTCCCTCTCGAATCGCAATGGCGGGTTTTAACTTGGCCAAGTTCCTTCTAAGGTTGTAGGATTTAACTTCGCCGAAGGGAATCAGGTGATTGGAAAAATAAAAACTCCCTACACCAATGGCAATGTGAACCAAAAATAAACCCGTCATACAACGAATCAGTGAAATTCCCGTAGATTTCATTGCAGCAAACTCATAATTTTCAGCCAAGTTGCCAAAGGTCATCAAAGAGGCCAATAATATCGAAAGGGGGAGAACAATGGGGATCAGCTTGGGGGTAAAGTAGATCAAAAATTTAAAAATCGTTTCAAAATCCAAACCTTTACCCGCCAGATCGTCAATGTACAGCCAAAAGGTTTGCACCACAAAAATCAGCATACAGATGGCAAAAACACTCAGTAGGCGAATTAAATATTGGCGGATTATATAGCGATCTAGGATTTTCAATACACTAATTATTGATGTAATAATTGGGATAATCGGCTTGGTTAAAGACGAAGAAGTTTTCCGGCAGGGAACTGTCCACTTTCATATTGTCGATGGTAAGAGTTGTTACGGTTCCATTGTCTCCCAATTCAATCAGTTTGTAAATATGGTTTTTCTGGGTATCGATTCCTACCAACAAAGACTGGATCTCCCCATCCTCCTGTGTGGGAATTAATTTTACGAATTGAATGTTTTTTCCTTTTACCCTTTGACTGATATCCCAATGGTAATCGTACCCTTCTTTGTAAAATTGTAATAATTCTTTGGGATTGATCCCAAAATCCTCTTCTTCTTCTGCCCGGGTAATGGTTATTTCTTCATTTTCGGGAACGATGGTATAGAGCGCCTTTCCGTCAAATAGCTGGATGGCATCCAAAAAGTTTAATTTGTATTTTTCGTTTGCTACGGTTACCTGTCCAGAACTTTCCTGATTGATTTGCTCCATGCGGTTGTTAAGGACATAACTAAATTCAAATTCAATATTATCATAACTCTCCATTTGCCTGGATGCCAACTCCAATAAGTTTTGGGCCTCCACAGAGGTTTGAGACCAAATATGCGCTGTGGTTCCAATAAAAATGAGCAGCAAGTAATTTTTAAATTTCATATTGCAAATTTATGCATCTTCATTATTCAAAAGTGCATTGAGCGCATTTAAATCAGAGATCAGTACTTGCCTTGCCTTACTTCCTTCAAATGGCCCTACAATTCCTGCAACTTCCATTTGATCGATGATCCTTCCCGCACGATTGTATCCTAGTTTAAGTTTTCGTTGAAGCAGAGAAGCCGATCCCTGTTGGGCTGTGACAATTACCTCTGCTGCCTCCCTAAAGAGATCATCCCTCTCTGAGGGGTCAAGATCAAGACTGCTGGCATTTTCTTCCACATATTCGGGCAATTCATAGGCACTGGCATAGCCCATTTGCGAGCCGATATAATCCGAAATCTTTTGAACTTCGGGCGTATCTACAAATGCACATTGAATTCGAGTCAAATCGTTGCCCTCAGTATAGAGCATGTCGCCACGACCGATCAATTGATCTGCTCCCCCCGAATCCAATATGGTTCGTGAATCTATTTTTGAAGTCACCCTAAAAGCAATTCTGGCGGGGAAGTTGGCCTTGATGATTCCGGTGATGACATTGACCGAGGGTCTTTGGGTGGCAATGATCAGGTGAATCCCTACTGCTCGTGCCAATTGTGCCAATCGTGCGATGGGGGTCTCGACCTCCTTACCTGCGGTCATGATCAAATCAGCAAACTCATCCACTACCAATACTATGTATGGTAAAAAGTTGTGCCCGTCCTCCGGATTTAATTTCCGTTCCCGGTACTTTTGATTGTATTCCTTTAGGTTTCGACACATACCGTTTTTAAGTAATTCATACCGATTATCCATTTCTATACAGAGCGAATTGAGGGTATGAATCACCTTGGTGTTGTCGGTGATGATGGCGTCTTCGGTATCGGGTAATTTAGCCAGGTAGTGGCGTTCTATTTTACTGTAAATGTTAAGCTCTACTTTTTTGGGATCAACCAATACGAATTTGATCTCAGCGGGATGTTTTTTGTAGAGTAAAGAGGTCAGTACAGCATTCAATCCCACGGACTTACCTTGACCGGTGGCTCCCGCCATAAGCAGGTGGGGCATTTTGGCCAAATCCACGACAAAAGTTTCGTTACTGATGTTTTTGCCCAAAGCCACGGGCAGTTCCATTTCAGCGGTTTGAAATTTATTGGAGGTGATCACGGATCGCATGGAGACAATGCTCGGTTTCTGGTTGGGTACTTCGATACCAATGGTTCCTTTTCCTGGAATGGGAGCAATGATTCTGATCCCCAATGCCGATAGGGAAAGTGCAATATCGTCCTCCAAGTTTTTGATTTTGGAAATTCTAATACCCGCTTCGGGAACGATCTCATAGAGGGTTACCGTCGGGCCTACGGTTGCTTTAATTTTTGAGATACCGATGTTGTAATTCTTAAGGGTATCTACGATTTTATTCTTGTTCAACTCCAACTCCTCCTGATCGATGGTGATGGAGCTTTCTCCATAATCTTTGAGGAGGTCATGGATGGGAAAGCGGTACTTGCTCAATTCCAGTTTGGGATCAAAAAAACCGTGTTTTTCCACCAAAGATTGCGCCAGGTTATCGGTCAAACTTTCTTCTTCTTTATAAGTCTTCACCTCCATGGTAACTTCATCCTCTTCTGATGGTTTTTCAAGTTCAATGGGTTCGGCTTGCTTTACCTCAATATCAGGAGAGGACTTTTCCACAAAATCATTGATTTCTAAATCCAGACTGTTTTCGATGCCAAGTTCAGCGCGAGTTTCCTCTTTTTTGAAAAGCGAATGAAAAAACAACAAGGCTTTTTCGGGGGTCAATCGCCATTGGAGGACCAGTATGGCAATCACCGAAAATATGAGAAGACCGGCTACCCCTACATTGCCCAAATAAGCTACCAAAAAACTGTTGATCTCGAAGCCCACCAATCCACCCAATAAAGGGGATTCCAGATGGTAAAATCCAAAAAAAACAGACAAATACATCATATGGAGCGTGGCCCAACTCCAATGGCTTATCAGTTTTTTTCTATTGCGATCAAAAAAAAGTAAATAACCGGTGTAGCCCAGTAGATAGGGAAAGATAAAAGCAGCGATTCCAAACAGTTGGTAAATAAAAAAGTGACTTCCCAAGGCACCTACTTTATTCAAAAGGTTTTGTGATTGGACTTTCTTTTCAAAAAAGACTTCTAATGTACTTTGATCCGATTGATGATGGAACAAAAAAGAAACAAAGGAAATGGTCATCAAAAATCCCAACAACAGCAAAAAGCTTCCCAAAAGAATTTGCCTTCTTCTGATACGGTGTTTTTTTTCTTCCGAAAATTCAGGAACGCGGGTACGGGAACGCTTTTTGGTCATGAATGGTGCTTATCTAACAAAAATACAAATTCATCTTCAATCCCCGGTCTAAAAAAACCCCGAGACCACAATTGGCTCGGGGTTTTTACTTTATGAAGTGTTTACAATGTTTTAGGCCAAATCAAATCGATCGAGCTCCATCACTTTGCTCCATGCGGCAACAAAATCTTTGACAAATTTTTCTTTACCATCGGCACAACCGTAAACTTCGGCAATGGCACGCAACTCACTGTTGGAGCCAAAGATCAAATCAACTCTTGTTCCGCTCCATTTGATCTCGCCTGTGGTCAAATCACGACATTCAAATTCACTTTCGTTATCGTCAGTAGCTTCCCAGGTGGTATTCATGTCAAGTAGGTTGACAAAGAAATCGTTGGTTAAGGTTCCGGGGCGATCTGTCAACACACCGTGCTTGGAACCACCAACGTTGGTGTTCAACACACGCATACCTCCGACCAAAGCAGTCATTTCGGGTGCGGTTAAAGTCATCAGTTGCGCTTTGTCAATCAATAGTTTTTCCGCATCGATATCATACTGCTTTTTCATGTAGTTTCTGAATCCATCCGCCAATGGTTCCAATACAGAGAAAGATTCTACATCGGTTAGGTCCTGTGTAGCGTCTGTTCTTCCAGCTGTAAAAGGTACTTTAACATCATGTCCGGCATCGGCAGCGGCTTTTTCGATTCCCGCACTTCCGGCCAAAACAATCAGATCGGCCAGAGAAACTTTTTTGTCTTGACTGATGGCGTTGAACTCGTTTTTAATACCCGTCAATACATCCAATACTTTTCCCAACTTGATGGGTTGATTGACATCCCAGTATTTTTGTGGAGAAAGGCTAATGCGTGCTCCATTGGCACCACCTCGCTTATCAGAGTTTCTATAGGTTGCAGCAGAGGCCCAAGAGGCACTTACCAGTTGACCAACACTCAATCCAGAATTCAAAATCTTAGCTTTCAGGGCTGCTTCATCCTTATCGTCAATCAGTGCGTGATCTACTTTTGGAATTGGATCTTGCCATATCAAAGTTTCCTGAGGTACCTCAGATCCCAAATAACGCTCAATCGGCCCCATATCTCTGTGGGTCAACTTATACCAAGCTTTGGCAAATGCATCGGCAAACTCATCGGGATTTTCGTAAAAATGTCTTGAGATGGGTTCGTATGCGGGATCCATCCTTAAGGCGATGTCTGTAGTCAGCATCATGGGTGCATGACGTTTTTCAGCATTGTGAGCATCGGGAACCGATCCTGCACCGGCACCCCCTTTGGGAGTCCACTGTTGGGCTCCTCCGGGACTTTTGGTCAACTCCCATTCAAAACCGAAAAGGTTTTCAAAATAATTATTACTCCATTGGGTTGGTGTGGTTGTCCACGCTCCTTCCAAACCACTGGTGATGGTGTGTTCTCCTTTTCCAGAGCCAAAATTATTTTTCCATCCCTTGCTCATTTGTTCAATTCTTGCTCCTGCAGGTTCGGCCTCAACATATTGGTCAGCATCAGCCGCACCATGTGTTTTTCCAAAAGTATGTCCTCCGGCAATCAAAGCTACCGTTTCATAATCGTTCATGGCCATTCGGCCAAAAGTTTCGCGGATGTCATACGCCGATTTTAGGGGATCTGGATTGCCATTGGGGCCCTCAGGATTAACGTAGATCAATCCCATCTGTACGGCACCGAGTGGATTTTCCAATTCGCGCTCACCTGTATATCTCTTATCACCCAGCCATTCTGCTTCGGGTCCCCAGTAAACGTCCTCTTCAGGTTCCCAAACGTCGACACGACCACCGCCAAAACCAAAAGTTTTAAAGCCCATGGACTCCAACGCACAGTTTCCTGTTAGAACCATTAAATCAGCCCATGAGAGCTTTTTACCATATTTCTGTTTGATGGGCCACAACAAAAGTCGGGCCTTTTCCAAGTTGGCATTGTCTGGCCAGCTGTTCAGCGGGGCAAAACGCAGAGTCCCTGCTCCGGCACCACCTCGACCGTCAGCAATTCTGTAGGTACCGGCAGCATGCCATGCCATTCGTATAAAGAAGGGGCCGTAATGACCATAATCGGCGGGCCACCACTCTTGTGAATTGGTCATCAATTCGTACAAGTCCTCTTTGACGGCTGCCAAATCTAATTTTTTAAATTCTTCCGCATAATCAAAATCAGGATCCATAGGATCAGACAGCGTTGAGTGTTGACGTAGAATATTCAAGTTCAATTGGTTGGGCCACCAGTCACGGTTAACCGATCCACCACCAGCGCTTTCCCTTAAGACCCCTCCGAGGTAAGGGCATTTTGCGATGTCTCCGTTTCCATTTGCGTGATTGTTCATAGGTAAATGATTTTATATTTTTTTCAGCAAAGTAAAATTAAATTTATTTAAGGTAAAATTTAAAAGAGATGATAATTAATTTCTTTGCGAGTATAAGAAATATTAATCATCCTGAAGATGAGATTAATCAACTTTCAATTTTTTAATTTTAATTTTAAAATAAGAATAGGTCAAGGTCATTAAAGGACTGATCCAATTAAAAAAAGCGTAGAAAAAATATTCTGCCACACCCACGCCCAATACCCCCGATTGATAGGCCCCGCAGGTATTCCATGGTACCAATACAGAGGTTACCGTTCCGGCATCCTCCAGGGTGCGGCTCAGATTTTCGGGAGCCAGCTTTCGATCCCGATAGGCTTGCGCAAACATCTTTCCCGGTACCACGATGGCCAAGTATTGATCTGAGGCGGTAAGGTTGACCGTCAAACTGGATGCTGCCGTGCCTGCTATAAGTTGAAAAGTGGTTTGGGCCCATTTTAAAAAAGCATGGCTGATGGCCTGTAAGGCACCGATGGCGTCCATCACCCCGCCAAAAACCATGGCGCAAATAATCAACCAAACCGTACCCAACATCCCTTGCATTCCTCCCGATGAAAATAATTCGTTCAAAAGGGGGTCATTGGTTTCGATTTGGGTATCGACAGTAATGGCGTTAAAAATACTTTTATAAATGGTTTTAAAATTCAACACTGAACTTTCGGATAGATCTATCAGCAGTTGAGGTTGAAAAATCAGCGCAAAAAGTCCCCCCAATATTGTTCCAACAAATAGTGCCAAAAGCGGTGGGGTTTTTTTGACAATCATCAAGATGACGACCAGAGGCACCAAAAACAACCAGGGGCTGATGTTAAATTTTTCCCGAATGGATTCGCTCAACAGAGAGGTGTCCACATCCCCAGAGCCAGAAAAACCCCAGCCCAAAACAATAAAGATCAAAAGGGTGATCACAATACTGGGCAGTGTGGTGTAGAGCATATAGCGAATATGGGCAAAGAGTTCACCTCCCGCCATGGCAGGGGCCAAATTGGTGGTATCGCTCAATGGAGAAAGTTTATCCCCAAAATAGGCTCCGGAAATCACAGCACCGGCCACCATGCCCACGGGCAAGTCCAAAGCCTTTCCTATGCCGATCAAGGCGATCCCGATGGTGGCTGATGTGGACCAACTGCTCCCTGTGGCCAAAGAGACCAAGGCCGAGATCAATACACATGCGGGCAAGAAAAAACGAGGGTTGGCGATTTGTAAACCATAATCGATCATGGCGGGAATAATTCCGCTCAACAGCCATGTCCCGGCCAAGGCCCCCACCAAAAGTAAAATCAAAATGGGGCCCGTCACCGATTGTAAGTTTTCCCCCACCTTTTGCAACATTTGCCCGTAAGTGACCTTGTTTCGGAGGCCTACCAAGCCCGCTACAACTCCCCCTAACAAAAGAATAAACTGGTTGGAACCACTCAGTGCATCATCGCCAAAAACAGTAACATTATAGGTCAATAACAAGACCAATATGAAAAGTGGAAGTAATGCAGCCGATAGAGATAGTCTTGGGGTTTTCAATTTAATATTAT
>CAJXEG010000045.1 GCA_913052425.1 uncultured Flavobacteriaceae bacterium
CGGCTATCGGTTTACAGATCAAGAAACCAGAAAAGCCCTAAAGGAAATATACGACCTCAAAGGATATATCGCTGATCCTCATGGTGCAGTAGGCTATTTGGGACTTAAAGAATATTTGGCAGCGCAAGGTAAAGATCAATACGGTGTATTTTTAGAAACCGCTCACCCCGTCAAATTTTTAGACTCGGTAAACAAAACCCTCAAATTGGAAGTTGAAATCCCCGAACGACTCAAACACACCCTGTCCAAACAAAAAGTCAGTGTTCCCATCAAGGATTACAATGAACTGAAAGCCTATTTACTGAATTAAGGTTTTGATCTCGGGTAAAATAAAGTCTTTTAATGCACTCTCTTGTTGCATCGTGGCCTCAATGCTCTCCCAATCTCTGGGCGCACCGGCCGACAAATTGACCGGGCCGTCTTGCGTAATCAAAACATCATCTTCGATGCGAATACCAATATTCCACCATTTGGGATCACAGGGGCTGTTTTCCGGAATATAGATACCGGGTTCTATGGTAATGACCATATCTGCCTTTAGTTTCCCGTAATTCCCTGGATCGTGAACATCCAATCCAATATGGTGTGAAAGACCGTGAGGATAATATTTTTTTGCCTCAGAAGGTTCAATGATGATCCCCAACTGCTGCAATCCCTGGGCGACAACATCATAGGACAATTTGTAAATCGATCTAAAACTATTGCCTACTAGAGCAGCGTTGATGGCTGCTTCCTGTGAATCGTAAACTATTTGATACAAAGCTTTTTGCTCCGGACTGAAAACACCATTAGCAGGAATGGTACGGGTGACATCTGCAGTGTAACCATAGAACTCTGCCCCCAAGTCCATCAAAACCAATTGATTGTGAATTTCTTCTTTGTCATTTTCGATATAGTGTAAAACACAACCGTTTTCTCCTGCACCAACAATGGAGGGATAACCCTCGTCCGCGGCACCGTATTTTCGATATACAAATTCGTGAATGCCTTGAATTTCTCTTTCGCCCATATCGGGATGCATGGCCTTCATCACTTCAATTTGTCCCACCACTGAAATGGCAACCGCTTTTTTGAGAAGATCCACTTCATTTTTGGTTTTTATCTCCCTCAAATCAGCCATAATCAAAGACAAGGTCTCTATATCAAAATTGTAATTGCGCAAAGCAAAAGCAGTTTTTCTCTTGACTTCTCTGTAAAAATCCTGATCAGCTTTATTAAGAAAATCTTTGATGATTTTGAAATCCATTAACAAACTGTCACGTGCTACTATGGACGCTACCGCCTCCCTTGCTTCTTCGATACTGTCTTCATCGGCTTCCATAATTCTTTGATAGGCCGAGTGAGCCAAACGATTGAAATCGTTTGGAAAGTTGATGGCTTCTCTAAAAGCCTTCTTAAGATCAAAAAGGTCGTTGGGATCATCTACTTTATATCGGATATTATCTTTAAAGACATAGGTCTTTTGACCTCGAATGTCATTTTTAAACTCAAACATCAATACCCTGTCAAAGCGATCTAAGCTTTGGGTGTCGTTCTTAAAATCACCCCGCTCGGATGCCCTATCAAATCCCAATAGTTTAACCTTTTCCAGATCATAGCGTTTACCATTCCACATTTCCATATAAACATCGCGCTCCGGCACGTAAATTTTTTCATAATAAACCCCTTGGCTGTCTGTTTGAGGATTTTTATAGATCATCAAAACAGAATGAGGTTGATGCCAACCGGTCAAATAGAAAAAGTTAGGGTCTTGATGGTAGATATAATCCACATCATTGGCCCTGTTCCTGATCGGTGCACTGAACAAAACAGCAACACTGTTGTCGGGCATCTTTTGGCGAAATGCCTTCCTCACCTTCTGATAGTGCTCGGCAGACAACTTTGATTTTTGACCATATCCTAAAACAAAAGAGAACAAAACAATAAATACAAAGAGATTTTTCATAGTAATAATTTTAAAGGGGGTTTAAGCCAAATTTTAAATACACTTATGACATAAAAATAATATTTTTGATTAAAAGTACTCCATGAAGAAAACCCCATTTTTTGACATTCACACCCAATTGGGTGCCAAAATATCTCTTTTCGGTGGGTATCAGATGCCCATTCAGTACAGCGGCGTCCGACAAGAACATCTGGCTGTAAGACAAAATCTAGGAGTTTTTGATGTTTCCCATATGGGAGAATTTATGGTCGAGGGATCCCACGCCTTTGATTTGTTGCAGTTCATTTGCAGCAATGACATCTCCAAACTCATTCCGGGAAAAGCCCAATACAATTACCTGCCCAATGACCAGGGCGGAGTGGTCGATGACCTGATTGTTTACCAACTCCAAAACGAAAAATACTTACTGGTGGTCAATGCTTCCAATGTTGAAAAAGACTGGGATCACATTGAAAGACAAAACAAAAAGTTCAATGCAAGGCTTGAAAATGTGTCAGAAAAAACGGCCCTATTGGCCATTCAAGGGCCCAAAGCCCTGGCAGCCATGCAGTCCATTTGCAATGCCCAACTCCATCAATTGGCCCACTACAGCCATACCACCACTACTTTTGCAGGAGTCAAAAATATTTTGGTTGCCACCACAGGCTATTCAGGTGCTGGAGGGATTGAAATCTATTTTGACGTCTCGAATGCCGAAAAAATATGGAAGGCGGTGATGGAAGCGGGTGCCGATTTTGGGATTTTACCAGTAGGATTGGCCGCTCGGGACACGCTTCGTTTGGAAATGGGCTATAGTCTCTATGGAAATGAAATCAACGACCAAAGCTCCCCCATCAGCGCAGGTCTGGGATGGGTCACCAAACCACATACCGGTTTTTTAAATGCAGCAATGCACCAAAAATCAATCGAAGAAGGGACTACAGAAAAGCTCGTGGGTTTTCAAATCGATGAAAGAGGCATTCCTCGCTCGGGTTATCTTCTGTTTGACACCGACGAAAATCCCATTGGTAGGGTTACCTCCGGAACCCAATCTCCCTCAATAAACATGGGCATCGGTTTGGGCTATGTCAAAACTAATTTTTCCAAACCCGGACAAAAAATATCGGTGAAGATCAGAGAAAAATTTGTTCCCGCCAGCATCGTAAAACTACCCTTTGTAAAATGATCGACCAGTGAAGAGGATTTTGATTCTTGGTGCCAGTGGATTTATAGGAAATACCCTATACAAGGAGCTCAATTCCTATTACGACACTTTTGGAACTTATTTTACCAAAAAGGGCTTTGGCCAAAACCATCATTTTTTTCATTTCCACATGGAAGAAGGAGGGCTGGAAAGCATCATCAAGGAAGTCAAACCAAAGCTGATCATCTCCGCCCTTAGAGGGCCTTTTGAAGCCTTGATCGAAACCCATCAGTTTTTAATTGACCTGATAGATCGCTCCAATTGCAGGTTGATCTTTCTTTCCTCTGCCAATGTGTTTGATACCTTCGAACACTTCCCCTCCTACGAATACGACAAAACCCTATCGGAAAGCATTTACGGTCGATTCAAAATCAAAATCGAAAACGACTTGCTGCGCCTTCCACCTGCCAAGTTTGTTTTGGCCCGTTTGCCCATGGTCTTTGGAAATCATTCCCCAAGAATTCAGGAATTGGACGAGGCCATGAATACCAACCAACCCATCGAGGTATTCCCCAACACTATCATCAATGTCAATAACGACATCAAACTCAGTCAACAAATTCACTACATCATCAATCAACAACTGACAGGGGTTTTTCATTTGGGCAGTACAGATTTGATCCATCATTTTGACTTTATTAAATTAATGATTCAAAAAAGGTATCAAAGAAAAGCCATATACAAACAGGTCTACACCACCAATCAAATGCGATACTTGGCCGTATTGGCCAAGGAGAACAAACTGCCCAACAACCTACTTTTTTCTTACACCGAAGTATTGGACGACTTGACCTTGGTCAAAAAGGATTTTTAATTGTTTTTATATTTGTGACGAACAACCAATAAATATTATGGGAAGAGCCTTTGAATTTCGAAAAGCCAGAAAAATGAAACGATGGTCGGCCATGGCCAAAACCTTTACCCGCATCGGTAAGGATATTGTCATGGCAGTCAAAGAAGGAGGCCCGGATCCGGACAACAATTCTCGACTTCGGGCGGTGATACAAAATGCCAAAGCCGCCAACATGCCCAAGGACAATGTCGAGCGCGCCATAAAAAAAGCGTCTGATAAAGCTACAGAAAACTACAAGGAGGTCTTGTTTGAAGGCTATGCTCCCCACGGAATTGCCATACTGGTCGAAACCGCTACCGACAACAACAATCGGACCGTGGCCAATGTGAGGAGTTATTTTAACAAATGTAATGGTAACTTAGGCACCTCTGGCTCCGTGGAGTTTATGTTCGACCGAAGCTGTAATTTTAGAATCCCCGCCGAGGGGGTGGATGTCGAAGAAATGGAATTGGAGTTCATCGACCACGGGGTAGAGGAAGTCTTTGAAGATGAAGATGGAATATTGCTCTATGCCCCTTTTGAAAACTTTGGAGCCATACAAAAAGAATTGGAAAACCGTTCCATCGAAATCCTTTCCTCCGGCTTTGATTGCATCCCTCAGATTACCAAACAAATTTCGGCAGATCAACAGGAGGAAGTACTGAAACTGATCGAAAAGATCGAAGAGGACGATGATGTACAAAATGTGTATCACGCCATGGAGATTCTAGAATGAGTTCATTCATCAAGACTAAATAGGTAAAGTAATCACCAGAATTTCAGACCCCAAACAATATGAGATCAAACACCCTACTACTGCTGTCTTTGATTTTGTTCCCTGTATTCGTATTGGCACAGCCCAAATGGGATTCCAAAGAAATCAAAATGTTTTTTGGGCAAGGCCCTTTTATGGAAAAGGAAGTGATAGAAATCAATGTCACAATCAAAAAACAAAAACCGTCCAACCTTCTGGCCGTCTTGGCATTCTATTTCCTTTTGGATGTGGAAAAGGAAGGTTTTGAAGAAATTAAAATTACTCAAAAAAAGCTCTAAAACGGAAACACAGGGGTCTTTTTCGTTCATCACAACCTGCCCGACGACGCACTCAAAGCCGTAAAAGTGTTTTTGGAACTCGAGAGGCAAAATCAATACAATTGTAAAGTGGTCTCCATCAAAACCCATTGGGAGTGCTGGTGCATCCAAAAAACTGACGAATGGGGCATTTCTGATTGCCCCTAATTACCCTTTTTCGGCCTCATTGAAATAGGCTTTCATTTCTTTTAAATCCTTTTCAATATCTCCCGTTGGCTTCAATAGTTTTAAAAAAGATACTTTTTTTGAGGGGTAGTTAAAGTGTACCAATAAAATGGGCACTTCGGCCTCTAGAGCGATATAGTAAAAGCCTGTTTTCCATCGATCTACTTTTTTTCGAGTTCCCTCCGGAGCAATCGCCATTCTAAAAGCGTCCTTTTCCTTAAAAATTTGCGCTATAGCGGATACTTTATTTTCATTGGAATTGCGATTGATTGGAGTTCCACCCAAGGTGCGAAAAAACCAACCCGTAAGGGGATTAAACAATTCTTGTTTCCCCACATAGCTTATTTTTTCGTTCAGGACAGCGCGGGTCAAAACTCCCACAATAAAGTCCATATTTCGGGTATGGGGATAAACAGCTAAAATGAATTTTTTCAATTGAGGAAAATCTCCTTCAATCCTCCAGCTCATCAGGCGGAAAAATACCATCTTAGCCAAATATGAAATCATTGGGAATCCATTTGATTTAAATGGGCCTTTGCGCGCTCCAAATCTTTGGGGTTATCGATTCCAAAATTTAGATTTTGAGTCACTACCATTTTGATTTTTTTCCCGTGTTCGAGATAGCGGATGCACTCGATTTTTTCGGCCGACTCCAAAGGGGTCATCTCCTGTTCACTGAATTCGACCAAAGCTTGTTTTCTAAAGGCATAGACCCCTACGTGTTTAAAATAGGGCGGAGCCTGCTCGTTATCCCGATCAAAGGGAATGGGTGAACGGGAAAAATAAAGTGCAAAGTTGTTTAAATCGACGATTACTTTGACCACACTGGGATTTTCAACTTCCTCATACTCTTGTAATGGCGTCATCAAAGAAGCCAAAGCGATCTCTCTTTTTGGATCGTCCTTAAAGACATCAATCAACTTTTTTAGGCTGGCACCATCCACAAAAGGCTCATCCCCTTGTACGTTGATCACCAAATCGGCATCCATCCCGGAAACGGCTTCGGCAATTCGGTCACTGCCACATTGGTGATCGTTACGGGTCATCAGCGCGCGGCCACCATTATCAGAAATTTCATTAAAGATCACATCGCTGTCCGTAGCCACAATCACTACGTCAAAAAGACCCGTGGCCAACACATTTTGATAGGTTTTTAAAATAACGGTTTTATCACCCAGCTGCTGCATCAGCTTACCGGGGAAACGGGAGGAATCGTATCGCGCAGGAATAATCGAAACTATCTTCATTACTGCAAAAGAAAGGACAAATTTTAATAATTCGGCAGTGATTCTAAAGTTTTTACAACAAAAAAAAATGCCCTTAAAAATACTCCTTTCCAAACCCGATCAAAAACAAGTGTTCTTGGGCGCGGGTCAGCGCGGTATAGAGCCATCTAAAATAGTCTTTATTGGGGCCTTCGGGCAGGTAAGGTTGCTCGACAAAAACATTTTTCCATTGGCCACCCTGTGACTTATGGCAGGTAATGGCATAGGAATATTTAACCTGTAAGGCGTTAAAATAAGGATCGTTTTTAACCTTTAGAAAACGTTTGTATTTGGACTTTTCGTTGGCGTGATCCAAAGAAACCTTTTGATAGAGCAATTGTGACTGTTCATAGCTCAAATTGGCGGTTTCACTGTTCAACGTTTCCAACAATAGGACGGTGTCAAAAGCGGGTTCATCGGGATAATCCACCATTTGGGCACTTACCTCGGCAAATTTCATATCATAGCGATCCACATATTTGTTGATGCGGTTGATACGGATCACATCGCCATTGGCGATAAAACTGGGTTGGGAATCGGCCCCCAACCAAAAATAATTGTTTTTGACTACCATCAGTTGGTCACCTACCGCCAAATCGGATTCCAAAAAAAGGATGCGTTCTCGTATGCTTTTATTGTACAGATTGGCCCTTTTGTTAGAGCGAACGATCAATACCGTTTGGTCTATACCATCTTCGTCCAAGGCATTGTTGAGCAATTCCAAAAACTCATTTCCTTCAATGATCCGTTGTACATCTTTAAATCCTTCCAAATGAAATTTAAACCCCTCAAACTGATCTCCAACCAGCAGCTCTCGAATGCTTGTAGCATTGAACAAAATCCCTGATTCGGCTTGTTGTCGAACCACATCCTCCAGTGTAATGCTGTAAACAGTGGCATTGAACTGTGCGGCTAGTTCTTGCTCATCAAGTGCGGGACTCAGCCCCAAATTGACTGGGGGCAGCTGGGCGGTATCGCCCACAAAAATCAATTTACATTTTTCACCATTGGTGACATAGTGCACCAAGTCATGGAGTAAAGATCCGTTTTCAAATAGTTTACTTTGTTGGCGGTCGTCACCGATCATGGAAGACTCGTCCACGATAAAGATCGTATGGGTATGTTTGTTTTCCTTTAAGGAAAACTGAACACTCCCTCCTCCACTGTCAACTTTGGGGAAATAAATTTTCTTGTGGATGGTTAGGGCATTTTTACCCGCATAGGCAGACAGCACTTTGGCCGCCCGACCTGTTGGAGCCATCAACACAGATTTTTTTCGTATCCTACTCAATTGCTGAACCAAATGACCGATCAAAGTGGTTTTTCCCGTTCCTGCATACCCCTTGATCAACAAAAGCGAATCATCGGGAGCATCGGATAAAAAATGAGCGATTTTTTCAAATCCCTTTGCCTGAGAAGCCGTCGGTTCAAACCTGAACTTTTCTGATAGAATGTTATGGAAAGAGGGGTTTAACATATGGCTTATTTTCTCACAAGATAATTCATTTGTAAAACTTTTACGATTCAAAAAAAATTGTAGATTTGTTGGAAGTAAAAATTAATAAATCATGAAATTAGCGCTTCAAGCTGTACTTTGGATACTTGCGATATTTTTTAGTTACAAGATTTATGACTCAATCAATGGGCCTATCAACTTCAACAACACGAAGAACGAGCGGTATGCTAAAGTCATCAATAAATTAAAGTTGATTCGCAAAGCGCAAATCGCCCATAAAGATGTCAAGGGAATCTACAGCAATAACTTTGACAGTTTGGTGAAATTTATTGACAATGGAATTTTTACTTTGATCGAAAAGAGAGATTCTTCCTACATGGAATACGACCGAACCTACAGGATTGATATGCTGCGTGAAATAGTGGTAGTTGACACCTTGGGATTTGTTCCTGTAAAAGATTCCTTATTTAAAAACTCCAACGCGTATAAAAACTTCTCCAATGTTCCTGTAGATGGAATCGAAGCAAAATTCGATATCAATGCAGAAATCATAGACAAAAATGGATACAGGGTTCCTGTTTTTGAGGTTAAAGTAGCCAAAGATGTGATTCTTTTCGATCAAAACAAAGATTTGTTAAAAACTGAAAACGAGACCGTTTCCGTAGATGGAGTCAATGGTCCTGCGATCATATTGGGCTCCCTTACCGAGGTAAGTACCAACGGAAACTGGCCCACTATTTTCGATGCCGCTCAATAAAAATATTATACAAGACAAAGAACTGTCAATCCAAATTTTTAAGGATGGATTTTCTTTTTGTACCCCCAACGCCCGACCTTTTTTTAAGTTTGAAACCCACAGCATCAAGCAAGGAGAGACCTTCCAAAAATTGCTGGAATCCCATTCTTTTCTCGAAAGTGAAAAAATTAAAGGTGTACACTTCAATCAAAAGGCCACCTTTGTTCCCAAAACACTCTACAACCCAACCCAAAAAGAAACCTACCTCAATTTCAATGTTTCCCTGGAGGAAGGTTGGAACATTGCCGAAAAAGAAACACAAGACGGGCAGATCAAAATTCTTTATCCTGTTGACATGGAAATAGAAGCCACCCTACTGCATTATTTTAAAGACATTAGTTTCACCCACTACGCCCAAATACTCTATGACCTCAGTTCGAGCGCAAGCAATGCGGACGAATCGATAGAAATGAACCTTCATATACAAGATAATCAATTTGACCTTTTGGTCTTTAAGGGGAAAGAACTCCTGCTTTTCAATACTTATCCTTACAAAAATGAAGATGGATTTCTCTATTTTGTTTTGGCTGTGGCCGAGGAGCTTTCATTATCACCCGAAGCTTTTAGTATGGTGTTTTTTGGTAAATATGCCCGTTATAAAAAATGTTATCAAGCATTGGAGCATTATCATGAAAAAATAACATTTTCCGATCAAGCCGGCTTTATGATGTTTGACGAGAGAGAACATCCTGCACCCTATTTTATCAATCTTTTTGACTGATGCGAATCATTTCCGGTTTTCATAAAGGCAGAAGACT
>CAJXEG010000046.1 GCA_913052425.1 uncultured Flavobacteriaceae bacterium
TTTCACCGAAAACAGCAACCATAAGGTCTGAAAAACCATTAACCACACTGGGGTGTTGTGTAAAATCGGGACCAGCATTGACCATTCCTGTGGCCCTAATAATCCTTTTGACCCTGCTTAGATCTCCCAATGCGCTTTTTAGTATGGCGATTTGATTGATACCGGTAAGTCGGGCTGCCTCGTATCCCTCTTCTATACTCAAATCGGCACCTACTTTTCCGGTGATAAAGTTTCCATCCGGTTTTAGAGGACCGTTACCGGAGAGGAAAAGAAAATTTCCTACTTGAACGGTATTGACAAAATTGGCAACCGGAGTGGCGGGTTGGGGGAGCACGATTCCCATACTGTCCAATTTAGCCTCCGGATTGAAATCGGATTTGACTTCTACGGTTTTGTTTTGTGCTTGGGGTGAACCACAGGAAATCAAGGAAAGCCCAAAACTCAAAACTAGTATGTATAGAATTTTCTTCATGACTTTTTTTTAAATGGCTGATGATAAAATTTCTTTCACCCTTTTAGCAACGATACGCTCTTGACCGGGTATCATCATCCAGGTGGTTATCCCTACGCTCTTGGAATCTCCAACGGTTTGAATCGAGGGGTGGCCCTCCGCCAGTTGTTTCCTTACTTCGTTAGGACTTATTTTCACTTTATTTTCATCCCAACGAATGCGTAAACTGGGGACATGGTTGGCGTAGGGTGGAACGTGAATTTCAGTTTCCACTCCCGCTATTGAGGTGGCACTGTCACTGATGAGTTGGATCTGTGACTCCCACATTTCCCATTCTTTGTCGTGGTCTTTTTCAAGATACAATTCCAAAGCTGCCAACATACCTAAAACTTCTTCCTTGTTGACTTTCATCCCTCGACCAATGGTTTCTCCCCTGGGTGGAGTGTGCATTCGCGCTGCTTCGATATATTCTCTTTTACCCAAAAGTAAACCGGCACTTTGTGGACCTCTCAATCCTTTACCCCCTGAGAAAGCAACAAGGTCAAATCCCATTTTGGTAAAGCGAAATAGATTTTCTACCGGAGGCACATCTGCGGCACAGTCGATAAAAGTAGGGATATTGTGTTTTTTTCCTAGCGCAACAAACTCCTCCCATTTGATTTCGCCCTGGTCGGTATGAGCATTGAGAAACCAAAGCATACAGGTTTTGTCTGTGATCGCTTTTTCTAATTGTTTGGCGGTTTTTACCTTGACCACTTTGGCACCGACATTGGTCAGTGCTTGGGCATATCCAATGGTGTGAGATTCTTGTATAATGACCTCGTTTTTCATCCCATCAGTATTGGGAAGTTGTTTTACCTTTTTTGGATCTTTTCCGGTGAGAATACCTGCCATTCCGATGCTCATGGCTCCAAAACATCCCGAAGAAACCGTTGCATATTCACACTCTAATAATTCGGCGATACGTTCTCCTACTTTATCTTGTAAATCATCCAAATTGACGTATTCGGTGGCCCCGTAGCTGATGGCTTCAATCACTTCTTTGGGCATGAGTGATCCTGTCATTGAGGTATAGGTCCCAGCCGCGTTGATGAATGTTCTGAGACCGAGTTCTTTGAAAAAATCTCTTCTCAAACTCGAAACTACTGCTGCGGTTTTGGATTGTGCCGATAGCGATTGGGCTCCCAGGAGACTCCCCGCAAAGGGAAGGGTGGCTAATGATTGAATTACTTTCCTTCTGTTGATCATAATTTTATTTTTTTGATTTAATCTACTGCAGCGATACAATCGATTTCAACTAATGAATTTCCGGGAACACCTCCGTAGGTAGCTACTGTGGTTCTGACCGGTGGATTTTCACCAAAACGACCTCTGTAAACCTCGTTCATTTTGTGGTAGTCTGCCAAGTCTGCCAGGTAAACATTTACTTTAAGAACCTGTTCCATGGAAGAACCGTTTCGTTCTAACTCTTTTTGTACTTCGTTCAAAACGTGATCGGTATGGGCCTTGATGTCTCCATCAAAATGAGCTCCTTTTCCTGCTATGTATAAGGTGTTTCCATGTCTGACAGCTCCCGAAAACAAGGGCATTTTCTGATCTTGAACGATTTTACCTACTACTTCTTTTTTCCTTTTGGCAGGGGCTGCTTTTACAGTTGCTGCACCAAACAAGGCAGCCATTCCCATTCCAATTTTCTTTAATACAGATCTTCTTTTTTCGTTATGTTTCATCTTTTTAAATTTTATTGTTAAACTATTACCACATTCTTTTTTTAATCAATTCTTTAATTTGGTCTTTGGGAACAGGAAGTTCATCCATATGATCCCTGATCCACTTGGAGAAATCTTTCTCGATTTCCTCAGACCATTTGTTGTCGATTTGTCCCGGGGTGTATTTTCCTTCTTTTAATCGGGTGATGCCGAACAAGTCTCTGAGCCGCACCACTTCAGAGGTAACCACAACTTTCTCAGCCAAATGGGCAGGAATAAAAATCACACCTTCTTTTTTGGCCAGAACCACATCGCCGGGCATGACAGTAGCCGCTCCTATTCTGATGGGATCATTGATACTCAAAAGCATAACCTCAGTGAGAAATGAAGGGTGCCATGCCCTGACAAAAGCATTAAAGCCTTCGATTTCGGAGAGTCCTTCCATGTCTCTGCTCGAGGCATTGAATACCACACCCGTTTTGGATTTGGCATAAATGGAATTTCCGAGGTTGTCACCAATTAAAGTTCCATCTACAATTTTCCCAAAACCATCAGCGACGTATACGTCGTGTTCTACCAATCGGTCGATGGGCCAGGAGTTAGTGTTTCCAATTTCTCCTGCTTCCAAACCTTTTTGTTTGATTTGATCGGCCACATCGGGTCGGTTGGGCATGTATTGAACCGTAAGAGCTCGGCCCACAACGGTTACGTCATCGTGTAAGGGTTGCCATCCTCCCTCAAATTGGTTGTGGAAACCTTCATTTCTTAAAACGCCCCAAGCCTCTTCTATGGTTACTTTTTTCATCCGTTCCAAGATGTCTGCAGCCACTTTGGGCCTCCCATCCTCAAAACGTTCTCCTTCCCACTGGTGGGTTAAAAATTTCATTTGATCAATACTCAGATTTTGGGCATAGCCATTGCTGAGGATCAAAATACAAATTAGAAGAAAAGGAACAGCAGTTAATTTTTTTAAGATCATTCGATTAATGTTTAAATTTATTTTTTCTTTTCAGGGTCTTTGTCGCGCCACCAAGTCGCCAAAGAAGAACCGGAAATGTTCATCCAAGGCCCAAAGACAGCAGGGGCAAGCCCTACCGTGGAAACTTTGCCCATCTCTAGGGCAATTCCGGAGGCCAACCCACCATTTTGCATACCCACCTCTAGGGCAATGGTACGACAGTCTTGTTCTTTCATTTTAAGTAATCTGCAGCCCCAGTAACCCAGCAAATAACCCAATAGATTGTGGATGATGGCTGCCAAGATCAGTAATATTCCAATAGACAAAAGTGAGTCTCTTCCGGCTGCAGTGATGATCATAATAATCAAAGCAATAGCAGTCATGGATACCACGGGCATGGCTTTGTCCAGCCATTTGGCTTTGCCGTGAAAAAAGTGATTAAAAACCAAGCCCAGTACCACAGGAAGAATCACCATTTTCACAATACTGAGCATCATAGCAATAAAATCAATAGGAACAAAGGCGCCGGCAAAATACTTCATCAAAAGAGGCGTCATAAAGGGGGCCACTATAGTGGCTACAGCGGTCAGTGTTACAGAAAGTGCAACATTGGCTTTGGCCAAATAGGCCATAACATTTGAGGCGAGCCCACTGGGTGAAGAACCGATAAGGACTACTCCTGCAGCAATCTCGGCAGGAAAGTTGAATAGGGTGGCCAAGCTGAAACCCAAAAAAGGCATAATACTGAATTGACAGATCAGACCCACCAAAACCCCTTTGGGCATTTTGATCACACCATAGAAGTCATTAAAACTCATGGCAGTTCCCATCCCAAACATGATGATTTGCAGAAGCGGAACGATGAGTTTTTTAAGTTGAAAATCTCCCCACTGAACAAAAGCTTGGGGATAGAACATTGAAAGGCTAACAGCGGCAAAAATTAAAACGGTAAAGGAGAAACCCTTGAGGTTCTCATTGCCTCTCATGCCTATAGCCAAGGTTAAAAAGAAAAGAATCAACGGCACCCCGGTCATGCTAACATTTCCTGATAAATATAGTCCTGCAGCGATGACAAACATCATACCCGAGAGCGCAAAAAGATATTTAGAAAGTGTTTTCATATTTAATTCCAGTCACTGCTGGCCAGGCCGTTTAGGTCGTAAACTACTTTTCCGTCTCTAAGGGTGAGTTCACACTCGAGTTTTTGATTTCCTTTCATTCTTTTTCCTCGGGTATCGATAAAGCCAAAATCTCCTCTTCTGATATTGAGTAGCGTAACATCTGCCAAGCCTCCCACACTCAAATGTCCTAGGTCTTTTCTTTGAATGTATTTGGCGGGCTGTGAGGTAGTAGCAGCAATCACTTCTTGGATACTGAGTCCCATGTTGAGGAATTTGGACATAACATTATTGATGTTCTTCATTCCTCCGTTCATACTTCCGGTATGAAGGTCGGTACTGATGACATCGGGTTTTAACCCTTGTTGGATTGCTGGCACGGCCTGTTCAAAAAGAAAACTTCCCCCTCCATGTCCTACGTCAAAAACAATTCCTCTTTTTTGGGCTTTAAAAACATAATCTCTCACTTTCCCATTTTCAGCCACAATAGGTGTTCTCCCATTGACATGAGCATAGGCATGAGTAAATATATCTCCGGGCCTGAGTTTTTCCAAAAACAATTTTTCCAGAGGAAGCTCAGGATTGCTCCCGCCAAAATCAATCATTACGGGAATACTGCCT
The DNA here is from genome assembly GCA_913052425.1 of uncultured Flavobacteriaceae bacterium. The sequence continues at coordinate 4,858 of CAJXEG010000046.1, forward strand.
ATTTTACCCGCCTCAACAGCAAGTTCTGTTGGAGTCCAGTCATAGCCCATAAAATGGGCGAGTTTGACTCCAACTACATGATCCTTGTTTTGTTTGGCGACCATAGCAGTCATTTTAGGATTCATGTCGTCAATGTGTTGCTCCCTGTGTCCACCGCTCATTCCAGCACCTACTATATTTAAAAAGCAGAGCACTCGGGTTTTGGATGGATCGATTATTTGAGACTTGTAAAGCTCAAAATTCCTCCACCCTGGACTTCCCGCATCCACAACAGTAGTGACACCGGATCGAAAAGTGAATCCATCAGGGGGAACGGCAGAAAAGCTATTGGCCAAGTAGCGGTTATGGACAGTTCCGTAGAAGTTGTGGGTGTGCATATCAATGAGTCCGGGACTGACAATCAAACCCGATGCATCCACTACTTTTTTGGCTTGATTTGCAGAAATTTCCTTTTCAATAGCAGCAATTTTATTTCCCTTGATGGCAAGATCCATCACTTGATCAATGTTGTTGACAGGATCAATAATATGCCCTCCTTTGATAAGGATATCGTAGTTCTGCGCCAAAAGTGATCCACTCATCAGCACCAGAGCTAGGGACAATAATTTTAGTTTTTTCATGATTCCAGTTTTAAATTTCAATTTCCTTTGATTATTTGTTGTTTGATTTTCTGTAGTTTTCTACTTCCTCAGCCGAAATACTTCCGGCTTTGTTCTCAAAATGAGTTCTAATATAAGTCAAAACGTCGGCAATTTGATCGTCATTCAAAAATGAATGCTGAGGCATCACACCATCATAAATCTCTCCATTGACCTCTATGGCCCCCTCCATTCCGTTGAGGATGAGGTGAACCAATCGCTCTTTATCTCCGGTTACCCAATCGGTGCCATTGAGGGGTGGAAATCTTCCCGAGGCGCCCATGCCGTTAGATTGATGGCATGCCATACAGTATTGATTGTAGATTTTTTGACCAATGGCCAAATCTTCGGGTTCAATCCTGTCCTTCACAATATCAGGGGTTCTGATATGGGTCATTTTTTTTCTTTCTTCCATTTGTGCTAACTCCTTTGTGCCAAATGTTTCTCGGTCTCCTTTGAATTGTACCTTCCAGATCCTGCCTTTTTCAGTTTCCCCAATATACATGGAACCATCAGGAGCAAATGCAATCCCCATGGGTCTGAATTCTGCATCGCGGGTATTGACGATAGGGTCTACCCCCGCAAAACCATCGGCAAAAACTTCATAGGGCCCGGAGGGTTTGCCATTTTCGAAAGGAACAAATCCAATAAAATAACTGGATTGAGGATAGGGTGCTCTGTTGGTAGAACCGTGAAAAGCGATAAAAGCTCCATTTTTATAGTGATCCGGAAAGGCATCACCGGTGTAAAAGACCAAATCGTTGGGAGCCCAATGGCCGGGAAAACCAATCACAGGGTCTTTGTAGTCGGCACAGCGACCAATAATGGTTCCATCTCCACCATATTCCGGTGCCAGTACTTTTTTACCTTGCATTTGATCGTAGAAGCAATAGGGCCATCCAAAGTGATCCCCTTTTTCTATTTTAACAAACTCCTCAGATGGGAGTAGGGCACTTTCCCATTGGCTAAAGTGATTGGGCCACAGCCGATGTAAATCGTCTCTTCCATGTACCACTGAATACAAGCTCTGGTCGGAAGTATTCCAGTCCAATGCCACGATACTTCTCAGACCGCTGGCATAGAATTCTCCGTCTTTTTGGGTTTGCCCAATTTTCTCAGCGTCAAAACGCCAGATACCGCCGTGGTCCACCAATAAGGGACAGGGGTCTTGGCCGGGTACCAAAGGTGTTCTCTTGGGGAGTTGGCAGGCATTATTGGGCGCACCAAAGGGAACAAAAATATGTCCTTCCTCATCAAAGGCAATGGGCTTGCCAATGTGCTCGTGAGATCCATGTGCATGATCGTCATGGACAATGATCTCTGCTGCTCCCGTTGGAACCAGATTTTCCTCATCCAACTTGATTCTATAGACGGTGAGTTGAGAACTAAAATAGAGATAACCTTTATATATTCTGGCTGCAGTTGAATAATTTCCTCTTTGTGGCAGATGGTATTCTCCAAACTTGACCAAAGTGTCTGCAACCCCATCGTTATTAAGGTCTCTGATGGCAGCCATCACACCCGCTTCGCTGGGGCGTTTGAATTTGGTGTATAAATCACCATTTTCATTCACGGCCATATGGCGAACAGTTTCGGTAATACTGTCCACAAAAACCGTGGCTTCAAAACCTTGGGGGAGGTAAAGTGGAGACTGAGTCGTTGGACTTTCACAACCTATAATTGTTACAAATAAAAACAGGTAAAATATTCGAAATTTGTTCAGCATTAAATTCATCATTCTATCAATCATCATCATTATCAATTTTTATTGAAAATTTAAAATTCCAAAGTATTCGGGACGGTGAAAATCAGGTTTTGGGGTTTTAACTGGGTTCCAACTCAAATAATGTCGTTTGGTGGTATCGTCTCCACATTTATAAAAATTGGCATTGGAAACCAGTTTAGAAAAACTCAATCCTTCATCATAAGTAAAAATGGAGCTGGGAATGACCACTACCATTTCCCACTCAAAGGCCCCTGATTTTTCTTCAAAAGACTCCTTGCCCAACGTAGACAAAGTTTTGATTTTTTGTTTGATCAATTCAGGAGGAATAAAAGTACGCTTCCCTCGTCTGGGCCCATACGCCAAGTGTGTAGTGCCGATACAGTTGAATTCAAAATTGTAATAGTTTCCGTTTTGAGCCGGATCGACAAAAAATTCAACACAACTGTCTCTGTGTACTGCCGAATTGGGATCCGTTCTTCGGGCCAAGACATGTTCTTCTTTGACATAATATTTAAGGAACAAAAGACTGTCATCGTGAGCAATTCTAAAACCCACTTCGGGCTGGTAGGGAAATTCCTCCCATTCCAACCAATCAACTTTATTGAGCGGGGTGTTTTGTTCCAAAGCCTTAGATACATTGTCAAAACTCAAAACGTCTTTGATGGAAATTTTTGGTACGTCTACACTTTGTTTATTAATATTCATGTCAGAACAACTCCATAGACAGATCAAGATTATGAAGCTGATTTTTTTAAGTTTGATCATGCTTTAAATTTAAATTAATTAATTTACAAATTGAAATTATAATTTATGAAAACTAAAATATTAGGAACACTAACAACAATATTGATCGTTTGTCTTTCGTGTGAACAAAAAGAAGTGCAGTATCAATCTCAAGATTTAGTGTTTGTAGGCCAATATACTTCTGGCCTTGAGGGCCCCGCAGTCGACCAAGATGGCAACCTTTATTTTGTTAACCCAACGCACAGTGGTTCTGTGGGGAAAGTTGATACGGAAGGAAATTTTAGTTTATTTATTGAGCATCTCCCCGAGGGAAGTACTGCCAATGGAATACGCTTTGGTCAAGATCAAAGCATGTATTTGGCAGATTACACCGGACACAATGTTTTGAAAGTGAACCTGAAAACCAAAGCGGTAAGTGTCTATGCTCACGATTCACTTTTGAATCAGCCCAACGATTTGGCCATATGTTGTAACGACCGAATGTTTGCTTCAGATCCCAATTGGAAAGAGAGCACAGGTCAGCTTTGGAGGGTAGAAAATGGCCAATTTTATCTTCTATCCAAAGATATGGGAACGACCAACGGAGTTGAGGTAAGCCCCGATGAAAAGACACTGTATGTCAATGAAAGTGTTCAAAGAAAGGTTTGGGCATTTGATCTGGACACCGAAGGTAATATTTCCAACAAAAGACTTTTTCATCAATTTGATGATTTTGGGATGGACGGTATGCGTTGTGATGTTGAAGGAAATCTATACATCACACGATATGGCAAAGGAACGGTGGCCAAGTTATCCCAAGAAGGAAAGCTTTTGCTGGAGGTACAAATGAAAGGTAAAAAACCTTCAAACATCGCTTTTGGAGGTAAGGATGGAAAGACCGCCTATGTCACCCTTCAAGACAGGGGCTACATTGAAACTTTTAGAGTTGAAAAAGCGGGTAGATCATTCGCTAGATAAAATCACATTTGATTATGTACCTCAACGGGCTAGACTACGCGATCATAATTACTTATTTCGTAATTGTTCTAGGGGTTGGACTCTGGATTTCTAAACTTGCAAGAAATAATCTGGATCAGTATTTCTTGGGAGGCAATAAAATCAAATGGTATTTTTTGGGCTTGTCCAACGCTTCCGGAATGTTTGATATTTCGGGGGTAATGTGGACGGTTACCCTATTGTTTGTCTATGGCCTTAAGAGTGCATGGATCCCTTGGTTGTGGCCGGTTTGGAATCAAGTTTTTGTAATGATATTTTTGGCGGTTTGGATCAGGCGTTCCAACGTAATGACCGGTGCCTCTTGGATTCTTACCCGTTTTAGTGGCAGGGGAGGCTTTTTGTCGAAAAATATAATTATTGTTTTTGCCGTAATAGGTGCGATAGGTTTTATCGCTTATTTTTTTGAAGGTATCGGCAAATTTTGTGCGGTCATTTTACCCTGGGATCTCAGCGTTCAAAATCAACTCCTATCGATCAGTTCTGAAAATGTTTATGCGCTTATCATTGTTGGGATTACCACATTGTA
>CAJXEG010000047.1 GCA_913052425.1 uncultured Flavobacteriaceae bacterium
GGATTACCACAACCAAAAGAAATATTTTTCCCCGGGGCATACATTGGAATGTGAACCAACAAAACCAGTGGTAATCCACTTGCAATTTGTGCTGACAAAAAGGCCAATTGCTCTTCGTTGATTTGATAGGTTGAGTTGTCAATGGCCAAAAAACGGATTCCTTTGATATCATATGCTGCCATCAAAGGATGGTTTCCTTGATACAGGGGCAGCAAACGTTTTTCGATCCAGGTATCACGGAGGGATTCCAAACTGCCTTTCATTCCTTCGTAATGCCAGTCGTGGTTTCCAGCAACATAGATGTAGGGAATACCTGTAGCATCCAATTTGGAGCGTACCCACTCAATTGCCGCCTCAGACGGAAAACTGAAAATGTCCCCTACCAAATTGATTACATCTGCATTGACTTCTTTTGCAAATGCCAGTGTTTGTTCAAAGGTTTCCTCGGGATTGGTTTTTTCTCTTGTTTGAAAATGCGTGGTTTGGTTGTAAGCCTTTGCCATTCGATTGCTGTACTCTTGAAAAGGAACTCCCCTCTTATCATCCATAAACAAATGGGTGTCGGCGATGTGGACTACCTTAATGGAGCCGTTGATGACATCGGCATAAAATGACACCTTTTGCTGATCCACAGTTGCACAGACTTTAAATGGTTGCTCAATTTTTTTCTTAATTGAAGGAGAACAAGATACAGCTGAAAGTCCAAGTCCTGCAGCAGCAGATGTTGATCCTTTGATAAATGATCGGCGTTTCATTGAGTTTTTAGGTCTAAAGTTTATTTATAAATTAAATTTAGGATAAATTAGCTTAACTGGAGTACTTCCTTTTTTTTATTGATTCTTTGGTTACCCATTCATTTTGCAATTCAATGATTTCTGAAATTTTAGTATAGCAATTAAATTTATATATTAGTAAAACTCATCTAGAGGCACTTATGAAAAATTCGCTGATTTTACCTTTTTTGATTTTAAAAATCATTGTTGCTTCTGGACAAATAAATTCAGAGTCTTTGACGGTTATCAAATCAACCCCAAAATCTACTAGGGTATATCAAGATGAAAATGGGGTACTTAAGATTAATATTAATCAAGAACATTTAGAAATAATCAAACGAAAGGGATTTATTCGTTATGGTGATATGGGTGCACTTGGAAATGGTACTTCAGATGACTTAGCTTTTATAGTGGCTACTCATGCTTTGGCAAATCAATATGGTATTGAAGTAAAAGCGGATGATGGGGCCAATTATCTAATTGGGGGGAGGGAAATGACCGCTATCATAGCAACCAATACGGATTTTGGAAGTGCAACTTTTATCATTGATGATACTGAGGTCGAAAATAGATTCGCCTCTATTTTTGAAGTTAAATCCCAATTAAAACCTATTTTGATTGATACTATTAAATCCCTTAGAAAAGACCAAAAAAAGATTGATCTGACTCTAAAAGATGATTGTTTGGTTACTGTCACAGACACTAATGTCAGAAGGTATATTCGCTATGGTCTAAACCAAAATAAAGGTAGAGCTCAAACGGATATTTTCATTTTAAATAAAAATGGAAAAATCGATAGTAGCAGTCCTATCATTTGGAATTTTGATCATGTCACAAATATTAGTGCCCTACCAATCGATAAAACCCCCTTGGTGATTAATGGGGGACGTTTTATTACGATTGCTAATAAAGCTCCATCCAAGTACACTTATTACAGTAGAAATATTTCGATTAAACGATCGAATGTTATTGTATCAAACCTAGAACATTTAATTGATGGTGAAGGTTCTCAGGGTGCTCCTTATAGAGGTTTTATCAGTATTTCGGATTGTACTAATGTTTTGGTTAAGGATTGTGTTTTGACAGGTCATAAAACCTATCGAACGATTGGAAATGCTGGAAAACCCGTTTCAATGGGTTCTTACGATATATCGGTAACGCGATCCATTGGTGTGTCTTTTGTCAACTGTAGTCAGACTAATGATATTAATGACAACAGGTACTGGGGTATTTTTGCATCTAACTATTCCAAAAATATAAGTTTTGACAATTGTATTTTATCCAGATTCGATGCGCATATGGGTGTTTACAATGCAACTATACGGAATTCTACGCTAGGATATATGGGAGTCAACGCCATAGGATCGGGTAACTTTCTTATCGAAAATTCTACTGTTAGGGGAAGAAGTTTCATCAATTTGCGTCCTGATTATGGAAGTACTTGGGAGGGAACTTTTACCATTCGAAATTGCAATTTTGTTCCAACTCAAAGGAAGTCCCCTGTCGTCAGTCTTTTCAGTGGATCAAACTCAGGTCTTCACGATTTTGGTTATACCTGTTATATGCCAAAAAATATCATTATAGATCAACTTCATATCGATGATTCAAATCAACACGATGCTTACAAAACAATTACCATTTTTTCAAATTTTAACTCCAAAATGATTGACGAAAGCTTTCAAGAGGAGTTTCCATATATTAAGACAGAAAAGGTAATTTTAAACAAGATTAGTGTTTCAAGTGAAAAGAAACTTTTAGTAAGCGAAAACCCATTTATGTTCAGGGAGGTGGAAATTGAAAGGGACAAAACTAATTAAAAAATCCTTTTTTTAAATGGGGATTCCATTAGTACAAATAGTTGTATTCTTCCTCAAGACCAAGTATTTGTATGGCTTTTTTTGAAGGTTTTGGTTTTTTGTCTCTGTCCTTAAAATAAGGCGCATTGTCCCAATCAAATATTTGTCCAACTTCCCTTGGATCTTTTGTTTTAACCAAATATGCACTGAGTTGATTTGATAAGTTCTCTAAGACGGACGTGTATTCATTGACCTCTGCAAGGTTGTTCAACTGAAAGGGGTCTTCTGATAGGTTGTAAAGTTCATGTTGTGGCCTTTTGGAGAAGGCCAAATCAAATAATGGTTTAACCTGCTTTGAGTCTTTGTTTTCCAACATGTAGATTTTTGTTGGAGCCTCGTAGTGCAACATATGGGCATCCACATCCCCATACAAAGGAGGATCTCCAGCAGGCCAGCGATTGGGTTCGTAATTTTTGATGTACAGATAATCAGCTGTTCTGATTGCTCGGCCCGGATAACCAAGGCCTCCTCTTCTAACAAAAGCATGTCGTTCTCTTGCCATGATGACATGATCTCTTTTTGGATCGATTTTACCTTGTTTATTGGAGGTGAGTATATCGACAAAACTCTGGGCATTCATCTCTTCAGGTATGAGGATATTTGCGAGTTCCAGAAAAGTAGGAGCAAAATCCTTAATGTTGATAAAGTCATCCACTTCTCGTCCTGGTGGGAAAAATTTTGGCCAAGAAATGATCAGTGGAATTTTGGTGCCAAAATCGTATAAATTGGCTAAACCTCTTGGCATTTGCCAACCATTATCACTACAAACAATAATTACTGTATTATCCAGTTGCGCCATTTCTTTGAGCAAAGCCATGTAAGAACCTACTTCTTCGTCAAATCTTTGAATTTCATCGTAATAATCGGCAATGTCTTTTCTCACCTCAATATTATCGGGGAGGTAGGGCGGTACATTTATGGAATCGAGATGAATACCCGAATTTCTCCATCCCTCTTTTTTATAGGGTCGATGTGGATCCCTGCTGCTGTACCAATACATCCATGGTTGACCTTTTTCTGTTTCATTAAAAAATTCCTCAAAAGAATCGTATCTCGCTCCCCCGGGATTTTGATCCCAACCCGTTACAGTTTCATCTCCAGGCCCCCAGCCTTTTCCCTCAATCCCTACATGATACCCCGATTCCTCCATTAATTTGGAATAAACCTTAACTCTAGGGAAACTGCTCCAAAGATTAGCCGCCTCTCCTAAGTTCCAAATGTCCTGACCGGTCAGCATAGAAGCCCTGGCAGGCGAACACGATGGGGCCGAACAAAAGGCGTTTTTAAAAATCAATCCCTTTTTTGCGAGTTTGTCGATATGGGGCGTTTTGATGGATGTATCACCGTAGCAACCCAAATGTTCCGCAGATTGATTATCGGACATCAATAGAAGTATATTGGGTCTTTTGGTCTGAATTTTATTTGAAGTTGTTTTATGGGGAACCAACTCACATGATGACTGAAAGGATAAAACCATCACAATCATGAGAACAATAGAAATATTGAAAGTTTTTTTCATCACCCTAAGTTATTGAACAAAATTGGATTTATTAAAATATCCTTAAGTTTGATTAATTTTATTGAAATTTGGTAAACCATTTCCATCAATTTTTTTTCTTAATGTATCTTGTATTTAATATTTTTCCCAATTAAAACCATCCAACTTATTTTTTTATTAAAAATCAGTTTAAATTCGGAAAAAGTATCAAGAGTTTTAAGGCTATTTATTGCAAAATGCTAAACATTTTTAATAATAATAAAATTCAATTAAATCAGATATTTTAAGAGTTTAATTACTGAAAAAAGAACATTGTTCGTTGATATTTTAATTTAATTCCAATAAAGGATGAAAGTGCAGGATGCAAACAACTATCTTGTTTTACAAACTAAAAATTTAATTTATTTAAAAATCTATTTTTTAAAAACTTTAAAACAAAAATCAAATATTCATGATTTTTTTCTTTTACAAGCAGATCTTTCCTTTAATTAAAATCCAGAAGTAAATACAAATACAAACTCTCAATGTTTAATTAATTACAATAACAAATTCATATAGGTTATTATTATATTGTTTAACATAACGTCAGAAAAATATTTAAGAATTTAAACTTTTATAGAAAAAATGGAAAAAATCTTTAATCATGTTGACTACTTGTGGGACGAAGCTAAGGCCAAGTCATTTGGAAATGATCAAGTAGCCCTCTTTTTGTATCGTTCCAATATTCTTGGTTCAGACTTAAGGATAACAAACTATGGAGGGGGAAACACAAGTTGTAGAACCATTGAAACGGATCCGTTAACCAACGAAAAAATTGAAGTCATGTGGATAAAAGGTTCTGGCGGAGATATTGGAACTTTAACAAGAACAGGGGTTGCAGGTCTTTATACGGATCGACTTAGAGATTTAAAAAACGTGTATGGAGGTTTGGGAGACGAAGACCGAATGGTAGGCCTCTTCAATCATTGTATATATGATTTGGATAGTAAAGCACCATCCATAGATACGCCCTTGCATGGCTTGTTGCCATTCAAACATATTGACCACTTGCACCCCGATGCTTTGATTGCGGTTGCAGCAGCTAAAGACAGTGAAAAAGTAACAAAAGAAATTTGGGGAGATGCCATGGGATGGGTGCCTTGGCAGCGCCCGGGATTTGATCTAGCACTCCAGTTAGAAAAATGCTTAAATGACAATCCCGATATCAGAGGTATCGTTCTTGGGAGTCATGGATTGTTTACTTGGGGCGACACTTCATATGATTGTTATATTAACAGTTTGGAAGTCATCGAAATGGCCTCAGAATTTATTGCCAATAAAATTGAAGAAAAAGGAAGTGTTTTTGGAGGCCAAAAAATTGAAAGCCTACCCCAGGAAGAGCGCTTAGATAAAGCTGCACATTTAATGCCAATTCTTCGGGGATTGTGTTCTTCAGAAAACAGAATGATTGGGCATTTCAGTGATTCGGATGTTGTTATGGACTATATCAATAGCAATGATTTAGAGCGATTGGCTCCCTTGGGAACTTCATGCCCAGACCACTTCTTGCGAACAAAAATACAGCCCTTGGTTCTGCCGCTGGATAAAGATGAAGATTTATCTGACACTGATTCTGTTTTAGCCAAAATCCAGCCTGCTTTTGAAGCATTTAGGGCAGAATATGTAGAATACTACAACGCCTGTAAAAACGATAATAGCCCTGTAATTCGTGATGCCAACCCTGTCATCATCATTTACCCGGGTGTTGGGATGTTTAGCTTTGCAAAAAATAAACAAACTACCCGTGTAGCAAGTGAGTTCTACATCAACGCCATCAATGTAATGCGCGGTGCTGAGGCCATTACAGAGTACACTTCCCTGCCTAGACAAGAGGCTTTTGATATTGAATACTGGCTGCTAGAAGAAGCTAAACTCCAACGTATGCCTAAAGAGCAAGCTTTGTCGAGAAAAGTTGCCTTGGTAACAGGAGCTGCCGGAGGTATTGGTAAAGCCATTGCCGACAAGCTTGTCGCAGAAGGTGCGAATGTTGTTTTGACAGACATCGATGAGCAAAGTTTGCTTGAGGCAAACGCGACCTATAAAAGAGATATTTCTTCCTATGCCGTTTGTAATGTAACCGATTCAAATTCTATTGCTGCTGCCTTCAAGAAAGCTTGTTTAGAGTTTGGAGGTGTTGATATAATTGTACACAGCGCAGGTCTTGCCATCTCAAAACCACTCGAAGAAACAACCCACAAAGATTGGAGTATTCTCCAAGATGTATTAGTTAAGGGACAATTTGATATGGCAAAACAAGGTGTAGAAATCATGCGAAAGCAAAAACTTGGAGGTGATTACATTGCTATTGCGAGTAAAAATGGTTTGGTTTCAGGACCTAATAATGTGGCTTATGGAACTGCCAAAGCAGCCCAACAACACATGACAAGACTATTGGCAGCTGAACTTGGAAAAGACCATATCAGAGTGAATACCGTCAATCCGGACGGTGTTATCGTCGGAAGTAAGATCTGGGAAGGTGACTGGGCTGCCGGGAGAGCTAAAGCCTATGGAATTACAGTCGAAGAACTACCTAATCATTACGCTAAAAGAAATTTGCTGAATGAAATTATTTATCCCGATGATATTGCCAATGGGGTTTTTGCTTGTGTAGGAGTGTTGGAAAAAACAACAGGGAATATTATCAATGTTGATGGGGGGATGGCAAATGCATTTGTAAGATAGTTTTAAATTAGAATAGAAAAACCAAATAGAATTCAATCTTTGAAAACTACTTATGAGACTTACAAAAAATCAAATAACCGATCAAAACAAGTCAGGTCTTGATTCACACCAAGATAGCTTTGATTTTTTATCTGAAAAACTATCCAAGAACCACCATGATGTAGATCAAATTGTAGAAAAAATCAACTCCTTTCAGGTAGCCATTCCAAGTTGGGCACTTGGGGCTGGTGGTACTCGTTTTGGTCGTTTTTCTTTCTATGGAGAACCTTCGAGTCTTGAGCAAAAGATTGACGACATTGGGTTGATTCACAGATTGACACAAACTGCCGGAGCAATATCATTGCACATCCCTTGGGACATACCATCTGATTACAACGCGATTAAACAAAAAGCAGATGAATTAAACATCAAGTTTGACGCCGTCAATTCAAATACTTTTCAGGATCAAAAAGATGCTGAAAAGAGCTACAAATATGGTTCCTTGAGTAATGTTAATCAAGCTGTTAGAGAACAAGCCATCCAACACAATATCGATGTTATTGGTATTGGAGATAAGTTGGGCTCTAAGGGTTTAACAGTGTGGTTAGCAGATGGTTCTTGTTTTCCTGGTCAAAACAATTTTCAAACAGCACTACAAAACACCCAAGACAGTTTAAAAGAAATTTACAAAAGTCTTCCCTCAGATTGGAGTATGCTGATTGAATATAAGCCCTATGAACCCAATTTCTACAGTACGGTAATTCAAGATTGGGGTACTTCCTTTATGCTTGCCAACGCCTGTGGTGACAGGGCATTTACTCTGGTTGATCTCGGGCATCACTTGCCCAACACCAATATAGAGCAAATCGTTTCTGTCTTGATGTTGAAAGGCAAACTGGGAGGCTTCCACTTTAATGATAGTAAATTCGGCGACGATGACTTGACCGTAGGAAGCATTAAGCCTTATGCCTTATTTTTGATTTTTAATGAATTGGTTTATGGCATGCAGAACAACCCACAGAATCCGGATTTGGCATGGATGATTGACGCCAGTCATAACCTAAAAGATCCATTAGAAGACTTAATTCAATCTTTGGAAGCCATTCAGGAAGCCTATGCAAAAGCCCTGCTTGTCGATCAACAAGCCTTGAGAACTGCACAATTAGAAAACGATGTCGTTGCATGTCAAGAGATTTTGCAAGGCGCTTACAGAACAGACGTACGTCCACTACTTGAAAAGGCGCGATTGCTATCCGGGGGCGCACTTAACCCTATTGAAGCCTATCGCAAGCTCGACGTCAGGGGACAACTCATTGAAGAAAGGGGAAAAAATACTACAGCCACTGGTCTATAAAGTATTGGGTATGAAAAAAATCAAAGTAACTGCGGTTTTTGATATTGGTAAAACCAATAAGAAGTTTTTTTTATTTGATAAAGATTTTCGAGAAGTCCTCAAAGAATACATTCGCTTTGACGAGTTAGTGGATGAGGATGGGCATCCAACCGAAAATTTACCTGCCTTGCAAAAATGGCTTAAAGATGTTTTTCATCGTATTCTCGATGCCAATGAATTCGATGTCAAAGCCATAAATTTTTCAACCTATGGAGCCAGTTTGGTTCATTTAGATGAAAATGGTAATACTTTAACCCCACTCTACAATTACACTAAAACACTTCCCAAAGAAATAGTCACTTTTTTTTTTAATCAATACGGTCCAAAAGAGGCCTTTCTTAAAACCACTGGCTGTGCAGATTTGAGTATGCTCAATTCAGGACTTCAATTGTATTGGATCAAAAAAACCAAACCTGAATTGTATAGTAAAATAGAGTATTCACTTCACCTCCCTCAATATTTGAGCTATGTATTTACAGGGGTTCCCGTAAGTGAATATACAAGTATTGGATGCCATACAGCCCTTTGGGATTTCGAAAAGAAAGATTATCACGACTGGGTTTATAAAGAAGGCATCAACTCAAAGCTACCTCCTATTGTCTCTACACAAACGAGCATCAACATGAACTATAACGGTAAGCGTTTTAAAATTGGTATTGGCATTCATGATAGTTCCTCTGCATTGCTGCCATATGTGAGGAGCATAAAAAAGAAGTTTTTACTTATCTCTACAGGGACTTGGAGCATTTCGTTTAACCCGTTTACGGATAAGCCCATTTCAGATGACACTGATGACAGCGCTTCCATTAATTATATGCGAATCAATGGAAAGGTTGTCAAGGCTTCCAGATTGTTTTTGGGCAACGAATACAAGTTGCAAATAGAAAAGCTCAGTAAACGTTTTGGTGTTGCTGGTGATTATCACAAATCAGTAGCTTTTAATCATGAAGTGTACAATAAGGTGAGTGAAGATTTCAAATACCATTTTAAGTGGGAATGCCTAGAAGATGAGCATATGCCAAACCAAACTAATTTTGATTTTGATGATTACGATCATGCCTATCATCAACTCATGACAGAGCTTGTGTTGTTGCAAATAAAGTCT
>CAJXEG010000048.1 GCA_913052425.1 uncultured Flavobacteriaceae bacterium
TGGCCCAAAAACCATAAGCAATTGCGGTGAAACACAAAGCTATTCCCAGGGCGAGTACTGGCCAGTAAAAAGGATGTCCTTGGTTTTTAAAGGCTTGATAGACGATTACCGGTGCAACAAAGCAGAGCACGATAAAGGTTCCCATTTTGAACAGCCCTTTTTTTAGTTTTTTAGCATTCATGCATAATTTTTTATGGCTGCTCTGACGCTTTTGTGCTTGTGAAGCAGTGCAGCAGCAGTTTCTTTATCAATCTCCAATTCCTCCATAAGAATTCGAGCGGCCCGATCCACCAACTTTACATTGGTCATTTGAATGTCAATCATTTTGTTCCCTTTAACTCTTCCCAATTGAATCATAGTAGAAGTGGTGATCATGTTGAGGATCAGTTTTTGGGCGGTTCCGGCTTTCATTCGGGAGCTTCCTGTTACAAATTCCGGCCCCACGACGACTTCGATGGGGAAGTTGGAAAACTGAGTGATGGGACTTTTTGGGTTGCAAGTAACACAACCGGTGGTAATGCCATTTTGCTGACATTGTTCTAGGGCACCCACCACATAGGGCGTGGTTCCCGATGCGGCAATTCCGATTACAAAATCATTTTGATCGGGTTGGTGTTGTTGTAAATCTTTCCATCCTTGTATTGGGTCGTCTTCAGCATTTTCGATGGATTGATGAAGTGCATCCATTCCACCGGCGATGATACCCGATACCATTTCCGGGTTGGTTCCAAAGGTAGGGGGACACTCCGAAGCGTCTAATACACCCAACCTGCCGCTTGTTCCTGCACCCATATAGAACAAGCGTCCACTGGCTTTCATTTTTGGCACCAAATGATCGATGAGGTTTTCGATTTTATCCAAAACCTCGCCTACAGCTGTTACTGCCACCTTGTCTTCCCGATGGATTCCCGACAAAAGTTCTCGGGTTGATTTTGTCTCCAAAGTATCGTAATGGGAGTCTTTTTCTGTTATTTTATCAAAGTTCATTCTCAAAATAAGATGTTATTTTTCTATTTAAATAGTCTCCAATGTAAATTAATTGTTAACTTAGTGTTAATTAAACTTTATCAAATTAAAAATATGCTCCGATTATTGAAAATACTTATCGTATACTTGGGGATTTCTCAGATGATTACATGGATAAAGCTATACGGTCGTCGTTATAAAAAATTTTACAACGAATCCATCAATCTGTAGTTCAAACAAGCTTGGAGTTTACCCAAGCTTGGTCTCTAAATTATCTTTTAAGGCATCGAGAAACTTTTGGGTGGTCAAGTAATTAGAATCATTTAGATTTTCCTTGTGAATGAGCAAGGCCAGATCCTTGGTCATTTTTCCACTTTCAATGGTTTCGATACAAACAGCTTCTAGGGTATGACAAAAATCGATCAGCGGTTGATTATTGTCCAGTTTACCTCTGTGAGCCAATCCTCTTGTCCATGCAAAAATGGAAGCTATGGGATTAGTTGAGGTTTCTTTACCTTTTTGATGTTGTCGGAAGTGCCGTGTCACAGTTCCATGCGCTGCTTCGGCTTCCATGATTTCCCCGTCGGGGGTAACCAAGGTAGAGGTCATAAGTCCCAAAGAGCCAAAACCTTGTGCAACTGTATCGGACTGTACATCTCCATCGTAGTTTTTACAAGCCCAAACGAAACCTCCATTCCATTTCATGGCAGCAGCAACCATATCATCGATCAAACGATGCTCATAAGTAATGCCGGCGGCTTCAAATTTATCTTCGAATTCGTTGTCAAAAACTTCCTGAAAGATGTCCTTAAAGCGTCCGTCATAAGCTTTCATGATGGTGTTTTTGGTCGATAGGTAAAGTGGCCAACCTTTGTCAAGAGCCCTGTTCATACAGGATCTTGCAAATCCAAAAATGGAGGATTCAATGTTGTACATACTCATGGCAACCCCATTTTCTTGAAAGTCATAAACTTCCCAGGTAGTGGCCTCACTGCCGTCTTCGGGAGTGAAGGTCATGGTGAGTTTTCCTTTGCCGGTAATGACGGCATCTGTGGCTTTGTACTGGTCGCCGAAAGCGTGCCTTCCTATACAAATGGGTTTGGTCCATCCCTGAACGTAACGCGGTACGTTTTTCATGATGATGGGCTCTCTAAATACAGTTCCACCCACAATGTTTCTGATGGTTCCGTTGGGGGAGCGGTACATTTTTTTAAGGCCAAACTCTTCAACACGATCTTCATCGGGGGTAATGGTGGCGCATTTGATTCCCACTTTATGTTTTTTGATGGCTTCTGCAGCATCGATCGTAATCTGATCCTCTGTAGCATCTCTGGACTCTATGCCAAGGTCATAGTACAAAAGTTCGACATCTAGGTAGGGAAGGATTAGTTGTTCTTTGATAAATTTCCAAATGATTCTGGTCATTTCGTCACCGTCAATCTCTACGACCGGGTGCTGGACAACAATTTTCGACATTTAAATTTCAATTAAGGTTTGACAAATATAATGAAGGAACAGCATAGTTTGGCAAATCATATGTGATTTTGTCACACAAAAAAACCGCTCTAAAGCGGTTTGATTATTTTATTGCTCTTTGATTCTGGCTTTCTTACCTCGTAACTGTTTGAAGTAATAAATTCTTGAGCGTCTGACTTTACCTTTTTTGTTGATTTCAATTTTTTGAATGGTAGGCAAATTAAGGGGAAAAATTCTCTCTACCCCAACAGTGCCCGACATTTTTCGGATGGTAAATGACTTGGAGAGTCCTTGACCTTTGATTTGAATGACCACCCCTCTAAAGAACTGAGTCCTTACTTTATCTCCTTCACGAATTTCATAATAGACGGTGATGGTGTCTCCAGCAGAAAATTCTGGAAAGTCTTTTTTCTGGATGAATTCTTTTTGAACAAAATTAACAAGTGCTTCCATTGGATTGCTGTTGATCAACTCGAATTGAAGGTTGATATCTGATTAACGGGTGCAAATTTAAGACTATTTTTGATTTAAACAACTCCCATCTGTTGTTTAACCGATAAAAAAATCAATCAGGATCGTCGATCAAGTCGGGTCTTGTATTTTTTGTTTTTTCCAGGGCTTGATTTTCTCTCCACTTTTCCACCTCGGGGGTGTTGCCCGAAGTCAAGATTTTGGGAACTTCCCACCCCTTGTAGTTGGCGGGACGGGTATAGATGGGAGGCGCCAATAAGCCGTCTTGATAACTGTCGGTAAGGGCAGAGGACTCGTCTCCCAAAACACCGGGAATCAGTCGAATGATGCTGTCACACAATACCGCTGCTGCCAATTCCCCTCCCGAAAGGACAAAATCACCAATCGAAATTTCTCGGGTGATCAAGTAGTCTCTCACCCGTTGATCCACCCCTTTATAATGTCCACACAGGATGATAATGTTTTCTTTAGTGGAAAGCATATTGGATATGCCTTGACTGAGTTGTTCCCCATCGGGGCTAAGGTAAATGACTTCGTCATAGGCTCTTTCTTTTTTGAGTTGGCTGATGCAAAGGTCTATGGGTTCTATTTTCATGACCATACCCGCGCCGCCGCCAAAGGGATAATCGTCCACTTGTTTTTGTTTGTTTTGGGCATAATCTCGGAGGTTGTGAAAATTGACCACTACCTTTTGGGCCTCAATGGCGCGTTTTAGGATGGAGGCCTCAAATGGACTGCTGAGCAATTCCGGAAAAAGGGTAATGATGTCTATCTGCATGGAATGCAAAGATTTTATAAATATAAAAGCTACCAAAACTTTTGGGGACTTTTTAAGGCTTTGTTTTTTGATCTTTGCTAGAGATCTTTGACATATGATGAGTATACATCCCAGTAGTTTTTGAATTCCACAGTCCCATCAACTTAATTATATTCCGTAAATCAGTACCTATTTCTAACCAATAAAAAGCAAAAGCATGTCAAAATGTATAGGTACTCATTTATTTAACCTATTATTGGGAATAAAAAAGAGCTGTCCAAAAGACAGCTCTTAGAGGAGGGTTAGGTTGGTATGTTATTCAAAAATGATCCTTTCTTTTTCTCCATTGGGCTTTAAGAATAAGATACTGGAAAGGCTATCAAAATCGACGGCATCCACATCGGCTACATCTTTGATCTTTTTGTTGTTGATTTCCAATAGAACAAATCCTTCGTCCACACCATAACGATAGAGGCGTTGATTCCCCAATTCCTTGATGATCACCCCCTCATCCAAGTCAAAATATTCTTTTTGTTCGGAATTCATGTTGGTGAGGTACATCCCCAAAAACTGAGTGGTATTGGTTTTTTTAAGGGTTACCTTGATTTTGTTTTTGGTATTGTCTCTGCTGTAACTGACCTCCACTTTTTCGCCGGGTCTTTTGGTGGAGAGATAACCCGTCAAATCGGAAAAGGTATTAATTTTGACATCGTCCACTTTTTTGATGATGTCTCCGCTTTGCAAACCGGCTTCGGAAGCGCCCATGCCTTCGATCACCTCGCCAATGAGGAAACCTTGGGTTTCTTTTACATCAAATTTTTGAGCCAATTCGGCATTGAGAGCACTACCGGAAACGCCCAGTAGGCCTTTTTGTACATTTCCGTATTCGATCAAATCCTCAAATACTTTTCTGACAATATTACTGGGTACGGCAAAGGAGTATCCCACAAAACCACCGGTGATGGAAGATATGGCGGTATTGATACCGATCAATTCACCCTCTGTATTGACCAATGCACCCCCGCTGTTTCCCATGTTTACAGCCGCATCGGTTTGGATAAAGGATTGGTTTTTACTGTCTCTGTCATTGAGGTCTCTCGACTTGGCACTGATGATCCCGGCCGTTACGGTCGAGTTGAGATTGAAAGGATTTCCTACAGCCAATACCCATTCTCCTATACGGGCCACTTCTGAGTCCCCAAAAGGAATAAAGGGCAATGATTCATTGGTTTTTATTTTTAGGACCGCCAAATCAGTACTGGGGTCAGACCCAATCACTTCTGCCGTATAAGTTTTGTTTTTGTTGGAAGTGACCTCGATTTCTGTAGCATTCTCTATCACATGATAATTGGTAATGATCAATCCATCGGGGGAAACGATCACACCCGATCCGGTTCCGATTCTTTTTTCATCAAAATCATCACCGTAAAATTGTCTCAGCCAACCGGATACGTTGCCTTTTTGTATGCTGGTATTTTTTACGTGAACTACAGCATTGACTGTTTTTTCGGCTGCTCGGGTAAAATCCGTCATTTCGGCAGCTACGCTGTTGGTGTTGAAACTGTAGGAAGTGGGAATTAAGCTAGGCTTTTCATTTTCTACAATTTCAATTTTCTCTTCCAAGAAATAATTATGAGCGGCTAAAGTGACCAAGGCACTTACGACACCAACCATAAGGGTTTTTAAAGTAGATTTCATATTCATTTTTTATTCTTTAAAACAAAATTAAAAATTCTATTCTTTACTGATCTTTCATTTAACGACTATTTAACAGATTTAATTGCGGTTAAATTTTCCCTAAATTTGAGGTATGAATTTTCAATTTGAAAAATATCAAGGTGCTGGGAACGATTTTATTATCGTCGATGATCGTGAAGAAAGTTTCCCGGATCAGGACCACCGTTTGATCCAAAACCTCTGTGATCGTCATTTTGGTATCGGTGCCGATGGATTGATCTTGCTAAGGGATTCCTCAGGTTCAGATTTTAAGATGCTTTATTTTAATGCCGATGGTCATCCCAGCAGCCTTTGCGGTAATGGCAGTAGGTGTGTGTTTGCCTTTGCAAAAAAATATCAAATTGTCGGTGATCAGGGAACGTTTGAGACTTCCGATGGAATACACAAAGGATCAATCACCCCCGATGATCAGATTTGTATTGAAATGGGAGATGTACTGGAAATTGAAAAAAGGGGTGCGGACATATTTATGGATACAGGTTCCCCTCACCACATTGCGTTTGTTGATGAGATATCGTCCATGGATGTTAAAGTACAAGGGGCGGCCATTCGATACGGTGCTCCCTATTTCGAGGCCGGATCTAATGCCAATTTTGTTGAAAAAGTAAATGAAAACGAATTCAACATCAGAACCTACGAAAGAGGAGTAGAGGATGAAACCTTGGCTTGTGGAACCGGAGCGGTTGCTGCAGCCATTGCAGTTCATTTTTCAGAATTAACTACTTTAAACGCAGTAAACATAAATGCTTTGGGCGGACGCTTGCAAGTCTCATTTACTCCCGATTCGGGACAATACAAAAACATTCAATTGACCGGCCCTGCAGTCTTTGTTTTTTCAGGTAACTTCAATACTGAATGATTCAACTTCGAAATGAAATCGTAAGCCTAAGGGCCATAGAACCCGTGGACATTGAACTCCTGTTTGATTTGGAGAATGATGTCGAGTTGTGGAAATATTCCAATCGGTCGCAGCCCTATTCCAGAGATTTGCTCCAAAACTATATTGCCAATGCCCATAAAGACATTTTCGAAATCCGTCAAATCAAGTTTACCATCATTGCCCAAGATGACACTGCTGTGGGCTTTATCGATCTATTTGACTACGAACCTTTGCACCACAGGGCAGGGGTGGGATTGGTGATACGAAATCAAGACCAAAGCAAGGGATATGGGGGTGCAGCATTGGAGTTGATCGGTGTTTATGCCCAAAAGCATTTGCAGTTGCACCAGCTCTATGCCCACATTGCTGCGGAAAATAAAATCAGCATTCAACTTTTTGAACGTCAAGGCTATTGTTTTGCGGGAAAAAAGAAGGATTGGAATTTTTATGAAGAACAGTATCACGACGAGAGTATTTATCAAAAACTGCTCGAATGAAGTATCGAAAAAAAATACTGAGCATCATTGTTTTAATGGGACTGGCTTTTGGTCTCTATTTTGTTTACCTGTTCGGTAAAACCTTTTTTTGGGACAACACGATCTTCGAAGAGCCAAAAGTATATGTGTACATCAATGAGGGAGATGACTTTAGCAAGGTGATATCCACTATGAGACCGCTTTTAAAATCCATTTCAGATTTTAGTATGGCGGCACATAAGAAGGGGTATAGTTCCCGGGTAAAATCGGGGAAATTTGTTCTTTTAAAGGGGAGCAACAACAACGAAATCATCAATGCGCTTCGCGGAAAAAGTCAAACGGTTCGGGTAACCTTTAACAATCAGGAGCGTTTGGAAAATCTGGCCGGGAGGATCGCCCAACAGATCGCACCCGATAGTATTACATTGTTAAAAGCTTTTTTGGATACTGAGTTTTTAAAGGCAAAAGGATTTACCAATGAAAATGCATTGGGGATGTATTTGCCCGACAGTTATGATTTTTTCTGGAATACCACTGCCGAAAACTTTAGGGACAAAATGTGGAGATCCTATCAAGATTTTTGGTCAGATAAAAGAAAAATGAATTCGGCTGCATTGGGCTTGACGCCTTTGGAGGTGATGAGTTTGGCAGCCATCGTACAGAAGGAAACCCAAAAGACATATGAGCGTCCGCGTGTGGCGGGGGTCTATCTCAATCGATTGAAAAGAAAAATGATGTTGCAGGCCGACCCCACCGTCATCTATGCCATGAAACTCCAACTTCGAAATTTTGATACGGTCATCAAAAGGGTGCTTTATAAAGATTTAAAGATCAAATCCCCATACAATACCTACCGGTACAGAGGGGTGCCACCGGGCCCCATTACTATGCCCGATATTTCATCCATCAAGGCGGTTTTGAATGCAGAGCAACATCGTTATTTGTATTTTGTGGCCAACCCCAACAATCCCGGATATCACCTTTTTGCCAAAAACGGTAGGGAACACAACAGGAATAAAAAAATCTATACCAATTGGCTTGACCGCAATCGGGTTTATCGCTAGACCTGTTTGTGAATGATAAAAATGGCCGGTCTTTTGTGAAAATGGATGTTTTTTTTCTTCCATAGGTTCATGTCCATTGTTTTGATGAATTCACCGGGCTGGGTAAGATCGTAGGCAATACAGAGGTTTGTTTCACTATCCAGGACCCGTTTTAAATCTTCTAAAAGTTTTTCATTTCGGTAGGGGGTCTCCATAAAGATTTGACTTTGATCTAGTTTTTGTGATCTGTTTTCCAAGGTTTTTATGGCTTTTTTACGTTCGTTTTTATCGATGGGAAGATAGCCGTTAAAGGCAAAATTTTGACCGTTGAGTCCGGAACTCATCATGGCCAAAAGGATGGAAGAAGGCCCTACCAAAGGCTTTATCCTGATTTTTAAGGGATAGGCCTTTTGGAGGATTACTGCACCTGGGTCGGCAATGCCCGGACATCCGGCGTCTGAAATCAATCCCATATCATTACCCTTCAAACAGGGATCCAAATAGCTTGCCATTTCATCGGCAGAGGTGTGCTTGTTGAGGGGGTAAAGTTTGAGGGTGGATTGGTTTTTATCGGGAGTGATTTTTTTGATGAATCTCCGAACCTCTTTTTCATTTTCTACAATAAAGTAATCCAGTTTTTCGATAATGGATTTTATCTCGTTGGGAAAAGCATCGGGATGGAATTCCTCACCTAATGGACTGGGAATAAGATATAGGGTAGGGTTCATGACCGGGTTTTTTGTAGTGTATCACTCCATTGTTCACAGGCTTGGTCAATGAGGTCAAAAACCTTTTTGAAACCATCTTCATTTCCGTAATAAGGATCGGGCACTTCGACATTTTCAAGCAATAAAGTTACTTTGTTTTGATCTTCTGGCGTGAGGGCCATTTGTTTTACATTGCGGAGATTACTGCGATCCATAACAAAGATTTTATCGAATCGATCGAAATCATCGGGAGAGAATTTTCTGGCCTTTTGACTACTGATGTCTATTCCATTTTCAGCTGCCACCTCAATACTTCTGCTGTCAGGAGCCCGACCGATATGGTATCCCGCGGTTCCTGCCGATTCAACGCTAAAGCGGTCTTGAGGTAATTTGCTTTTTAGAATACCTTCGGCCAGGGGAGAACGACAAATGTTTCCCAAGCAAACCATTAAAACTGATGTTTTCACTTTGTGGTGTTAGAGAGAAAGTTTTTGGTTGAGATCCTCTACGTACTTTCTAAATTGTTTGTCCGTAAAGCTGAGGTTATCTACTGTCTTACAGGCGTGCAAGACGGTAGCGTGATCTCTTTTACCAATTTGTGTACCAATGCTGGCAAGTGAGGCTTTGGTAAATTTTTTGGCAAAATACATGGCCAGTTGACGGGCTTGAACAATATGCCGTTTTCTGGTTTTAGACTGAAGCGTGGCAACATCCATTTGGAAATACTCCGAAACCACTTTTTGGATGTAGTCGATGGATACTTCTCGTTTGGTGTTTTTGACAAATTTATTTACAATTTCTTTTGCCA
>CAJXEG010000049.1 GCA_913052425.1 uncultured Flavobacteriaceae bacterium
ATGTCATCAACATTCCCTCCCCCGTAGTTCCACAAATAAAGACTCCCGAGAGCCCGTCTTTTTTTAACTTTTTCGCATATTCACTTATGATGGGAGGATTGATTTCCCCATTTTTATCCATGGGGGTGAAGGGTGCAGCTATGATTCCCTCAAGGGGTTTAACTTTCATACTAATTAATTTAACATCTAAATATAAATATAATAAGAGCAAATTGACTGGGCTCTATGGAATAAGGTAAAATAAAAAGGGTTGGAAATTAATTTAAGCCCGTATGAATAGAATTTAATACTCGGCAGTATTTTGTTTTGAAGAGCTAATAAATTTAATATCCTTATTGTTTTGTAGATTTATAAGGTTTGAAGATATAATCATACGAATTGGCAATGTCTAAAAATAAAAAACATGCATTAGGGGGAGTGGGTGAGGTACTCTGGGATATTTTTCCTGATACAAAAAAACTTGGAGGGGCGCCAGCCAATTTTGCGGCACATGCCCAGCAGTTGGGCACCAATAGCTTCCTGTTGAGTGCTGTGGGAAAAGATCCTTTGGGACAAAAAGCCATTGCCCATTTACAGCATTTGCAAGTGGATACCTCCGGGATTCAGGTCAACGAAGATTTTGCTACGGGTAGTGTCACTGTAAGTCTTGATCCACTGGGAAATCCTAGCTATGATATTCAAGAAAATGTGGCTTGGGACAATATCGAATTCGATACCAATCAAAAAAAAATTTCGCAAGGTTTAGATGCCCTTTGTTTTGGAACTTTGGCCCAAAGAAATTCCCCGGCTCAAAACAGTATTTTGAAAATCCTCAAGTCGACCTCTCCTGACTGTTTGAGGGTTTTTGACGTCAATTTTAGACAAGACTTTTACACGCCAAAAATGGTCGAACAAAGTCTCGATTTGGCCAATGCAGTCAAAATGAATGAGGATGAATTCTCAGCCATTGCAACCATGCTTTATTTGCCCAAAAATCACGAAAAAGGACTGCAACTCCTAATCCGCAAATTTAATCTCAAATTTGGAATCATTACCTTGGGAGAAAATGGAGCAGTGATGGCCAACCAAGATCATTTTTGTTTTTCTTCACCCAAGAATCTAATTAATATCAAAAGTACTGTGGGAGCAGGAGATGCTTTTACCGCAGCTGCTGTGAAGGGTTGGCTTGACCAAAAACCATTGAAACAAATCATTAAAGAAGCTTCTGATTTGGCCACTTATGTTTGCTGTCATTTGGAGGCGGTACCTAAAAAATATAGAACTGAAATATCATAAAAATGAAATACATATTCCCTTTTTTAGTAGCACTATTTTTGTTGAGTTGTCAAAAGAAAGAGGTCCCAACTCCACCCAATGTAATCCTCATCATCACAGATGATCAAGGCTATGGAGATTTGGGCATCCACAACAATCCCAACATCAACACCCCGGCCATTGATGCTTTTGCACGACAAAGCATTCGGTTGAACAACTTTCATGTTTCTCCGGTTTGTGCTCCGACACGTTCCAGCTTGATGACGGGAAGGTACTCCCTCAGAACAGGGGTAAGAGACACCTACAATGGAGGCGCCATGATGGCTCCCTCAGAATTTACCCTTGCAGAAATGCTCAAAAAAGTCAACTATACCACCGGTATTTTTGGAAAATGGCATCTGGGAGATAATTACCCTTCAAGGCCCAGTGATCAGGGATTTGATGAGTCACTCATCCACCTCGCAGGGGGCATTGGACAAGTTGGAGATTTTACTAATTATTTCAAAATGGAAACCAGCTATTTTGATCCAGTGCTGTGGCACAACAACCAACAAGAAGCATATGAGGGATATTGTTCAGATATCTTTACAGACAATGCCATTGGTTTTATCGAAAAAAACCAAAACCAACCTTTTTTCTGCTATTTGTCCTTTAACGCACCACATACCCCACTTCAGGTACCAGACAAATATTACCAAATGTATAAGGACATTGACCCCTCGGAGGGTATTGATCCCAAATTATTGCCCACAGCCGATTTGACCGAAAAGAGTGATGAGGCCGCGCGAAAGGTGTATGCCATGGTTACTAATATTGATGACAACCTCAATCGATTGTTTCAAAAAGTTGAAGCATTGGGAATTGAAGACAACACCATCATCATTTTTATGACCGACAATGGCCCCCAACAAGCCCGATATGTGGCCGGTATGCGGGGGAGAAAGTCCAGTGTTCACAGCGGAGGCATAAGGGTTCCTTTTTTTATACGATACCCCTCAAAATTTGCTGGAAACAGTGAAATGGATCAAATGGCAGCCCATATTGATCTACTGCCTACACTCTCCCAATTGTGTGGCGCCCCAATGCCCCAAGACAGAAAGATCGATGGCAGAAGTTTTATTCCTGCCCTAGAGGGAAAAGCACTGCCCGAACGCAGTTTTTTCTCCTATTGGACCAGAAAGCTTCCCGAAAAATACAACAACATAGCCCTACAGCGAGGCCAATACAAACTAGTCGGTAAAAAGGATTTTGATGCTGAGGTAGAAGATTTTGAATTGTATAACCTTCAGGAAGACCCATTTGAAAAAAAGAACTTGGTAGCCCAAAACAAAGAAAAAGCAACCTCCCTTAGAACAGAAATGGATGCATTGATTTCCGAATTAAGTAGTGCTCCAAACCTCGTCAACCCGCCCAGGATTGCCGTGGGTACCCCACACGAAAATCCGGTTTATCTCAATCGCAACGATGCCGGTGGACAAAGAGGTGTCTGGAACCAAGAGCAGGTTTTTTCCTACTGGAAAGTTGATCTTCAAAAAGGCGTTTACAACCTTAAATTCAAATTTATAAAGCCATTGAAAGGGGGAGGCGAAATGTTTTTAGAGTTGGGTCAGCGCATTTTAAAAAAACACAACCCTTTGGCAGAGGCCGATCTATTGGAATGGAAGGGGGTTTCCCTTCCTCAAGGCCCATTGGATTTTACTCCCTTTTACAGTAAGGAGCTGCGGAGTAACTACTTCCCACTATGGGTCGAAATTGAAAGAGTGGACTAATCAACCCAAGCCCTAGACCAAATGGAACCGAGCTTATTGACCTCAAACACATCAAAGAGGAGTGATTCATCCGACAGTATCGATAGCTGAGTGTTCTCTGGAGCAGAAACAGCATAGGTGGAAAGCACAGAAAGACCGTCGTCTGCAAAAATTTCAATAGTGGTGCGATCCAATAGTATCCTCACATTGACTTTGTTGAGATTCAAGGTGGGCAGCATCACATCGTTAAAATAAAAATCACCCTTTTCATAAGTGAGCATTTGCCCGCGAATGTTCATTTGAAATGAGGAGGTTTTGCTGCGGTCAAATGACGCATAGAGGTCAATCTCTTCAAATTTTTCACCTTTCAGCTTTTCATTCAAGACCCCCGATTCTATTTCTTCGAACAGATAACCATTTTGATACAGGCTTTTGATTTCCTCCACTGGCCAGCGAAACAGACGAATTCCTTCGGCAGTCGTTTTCAACTCCATAGTAGCGGGGAATGACATGTGCTGATTGAAAGGCATGTTCTGATCTACATACATATTGTTGTCACGGGTTCTCAACCAACCCATAATGACCGTTCTTCCATCGGGACTGTTGTTGAATGTTTGGGCAGCATAGTAGGCATCGCCCAGATCACCAAGATGATTTTTTTGATCGGTGACCAAGGTTTGTCCGTCAAAGGTTCCGATCTCATAATCAAAGCTGGCATCGTAGATCAACCACTTTTTATTATTCTGATCTCCATTAACCCTAAGTTCAACTAAGTCCATGCATTCATAAACCCATTTCCTGTCAAAGTCGCTGAGTTTTTTCCAGTTTTTCAAATCTGTAGAGCCGAAAAAACGAACTTTTCCCAAATCATCGGGCTGTTTTTGATTGGCACGTTTGATCCACAAAATCAACACCCATTTCTTTGAGGGTGTATGCCAAAAAATCTTTGGATCTCGCTCTCCTCTGTCAAAGCCTTGGTTGGGAACCAACGGACGGCCTCTACCGATCAGTTGAAATGTTCTCCCCCGATCTGTACTGAAGGCCCCGGCCTGATAAAACAAATCTTTATTGTCATTTTGAGCATGGGTGAAATAGGCCACGATCGCTTTTTCTTCTTCTGTGTTTTTACCTAAGCTATTGGGGTAATCTACCGCAGCGGTTCCTGAAAAAATAGTACCGTTGCCATAGGGCAATATGGCGTGTTGCAATTGCTCCCAATGAACCATATCTTTACTTACTGCATGGCCCCAAGTCATATTCCCCCAATGAATGGCTTTTGGGTTGTGCTGAAAAAACAAATGATATTCCCCTTTGTAATATACCATACCGTTGGGGTCATTGATCCAGTTTTTCTTGGATGAAAAGTGAAATTGTGGACGTAATGACTCATCATATTTAATGTCAGAATAGGAATCAAAAGTTTGAAAACTGTCGATCATCACCCCCGGACGATGCTGGGCTTGGGTAAAAACAAAAATAAATATTAAAAGGAATCTTTTCATGATTATTAAATTATGAATCTTCCTTTGACAAAACAAATAAAAATGTAATAGCTAAGAAGTCAGTGCATTCAAAAGCGATATAACATCATGGGGCTTATCAATACAATAATTGGCCTGGGTATTTTTTTTGCCTACTTTTACATTGACCGCATGAGACGGTAGATCATTGAACATAAACTCATCAGTAATATCATCCCCAAAACAGAGAATAAAATCGGATGCTTTATCCCCCAGTATTTCAGACACGGCAGTCCCTTTATTGTAGCGTCCACTGACCACTTCAATAATTTTGTCTCCGTCCATAAGGTGTAATTCATCAGAAATCAAACTGCTCAAAACCGTTTTAAGTTCTACCGCACGTTCGGCTGCCAATTCGGGATCGGTTTTACGATAGTGCCAAACCAAACTATTTTTTTTCTGCTCTATAAAAGTTCCCGGTGTTCGGTCTGTGAAGGTCTCTATGACAGGAATAAGATCTTCTTTCCAATTTTTAAGTTGAGTTTCTTTTCCTACCCATTTTTGATTTTTGTGTTTGATAAAATAGCCGTGCTCTGCAACCAAAGTGATGGGAAGTTTACCAAACCATTGGTCTAAGAAGTCTTGGTCCCTTCCACTCACTATTGCCAATTCAGTCGATGGAAATTCCAGAAGTTTTTCCAATGTTTTGAGTAAAAAGTTATCGGGTATGGCCAATTCAGGTTTTTCATTATAGCCTACGAGTGTTCCGTCGTAATCTAAAAAGATCATCCTTTTGCGAGCCGACTTGAATTTTTCAACCAATGATGTCTTAATTTTTTCATTGATTTTGATGACTGAAGATTCTTCTAGGCTGTTATGTTTGGTTTTGAGCGCTTTCATGAACTCGTTGGCCCAGTGCTCTACCGAATATCGTTGAAGTCTTTTTTGCATCCTTAGGTTTCTTTTTTGCTGTTCCTCAACAGGCATTTTAATGGCATTCAATAAAGCATCGGCCATTTGATTGAGGTCAAAAGGGTTGACCAGTACTGATTCATAAAGTTCTTTGGAGGCTCCTGCCATTTCACTGAGGATCAAAACACCATCTCCCTTGACTCGGGTAGCTACAAATTCTTTGGCAACCAAATTCATGCCGTCCCGTACCGGGGTGATCATGGCGATGTCGGAGGTCATGTACAAGTCGATTAAGTCATCGAAAGCCATTGCTCGGTAATAATACCAAATGGGTGTCCAATTGATCGTGGCAAACTTTCCATTGACCCGCCCTACGATTTCATCGGTTTCTTTTTTGAGTCGCTGATAGTCGGAGACATTTGATCTGGAGGGGACTGTGAGCATGACCAAGCGAACCTTTTCGAGATATTCGGGGTATTTGGTCAAAAAGAGCTCAAAAGCCTTGATGCGGTTGACCACACCTTTGGTGTAGTCCAACCGATCTATGGAAAGGATGAGCTTGCCCTGATCGGCTCCCTTTTTGTGCAATTCCAATTGTTTTTTGAGATCAGACTTTTCGTCTGCCGCCATATCCAAGTGCGATTGGGCTGCATTATTGAATTTATTGTAATCGATACCCATGGGAAAGGTATTGACCACTACTTCCCGGGTTTCCAAGTTGACGCGGTTAAAGGATACTTCTTTTCTCAATATGCGCTTGACCGAACTCAAAAAATGACGCTCATAGTCATAGGTGTGAAACCCAATCAGGTCGGCTCCCAAAATTCCCTCCAACAATGGTTCCCGCCAAGGGAAAATTCTAAAAATCTCAAAAGAAGGGAAAGGGATGTGTAGGAAAAAACCTATAGTGACGTCAGGCCGAACGTCTTTGATCATTTTAGGACAAAGTAATAATTGATAATCGTGAATCCAGACCGTATCACCTTCTTCAATGTTCGATAATACGCTGTTGGCAAACTTTTGATTGACCTTCTGATAGGACTTCCACTGCTTTTCGTCGAAAACGGAAAACTCGATAAAGTAATGAAAAAGCGGCCAAAGTGACTTGTTGGACAGCCCATAGTAAAAATCTTCAATTTCCTTATGATTTAGGGATACTGGAAAATAGCCCTCCCTTTTTAATGATTTTTTTAATGGAGCCCATGTCTTTTTATCAATATCATCGTTATCGATACCCGGCCACCCTATCCAGAGGGATTCTTGACCCTTGTGAACAGAGTTCATACCCGTCGCTAAGCCCCCGCTGGTGGCGATAAATTCAAAAGAATTATCTAATTTCGTTAACTGTATCGGAAGTCTATTTGATACTATAATGTTTTTTGCCATAAACCTGTTGAATCAATAAAAATACCCTCGAAATTATGCATAAAAGGCCATCTCAACCTTCCCCAAACAATCTAAATTATGGAATAATAGGGAATTGCAAATCTTCTACCCTTATAAATGAGGATTCCTCAATTGATTGGTCTTGTTTACCTCAATTTGATTCCCCCTCAGTTTTCGGGAAGATACTCGATGACCAAAAAGGGGGTAATTTCAAAATAGAATGTGACGATTCCTATCATATTACTCAAGAATACCTCAATAAAACGGCCATTTTATTGACCCGGTTCGATAATGGAACCGATGCCTTTCAATTGTTGGATTTTATGCCTCGCTTTCAAAAAGACAATGGGGTTTATTACGCACCACCAGAGATTTGCAGATTGGTCAAAGTCATCAGAGGAAACCCCATCATCAAGGTTTTGTACGACCCTCAACTGGAATATGCACAGGGGGAAACAAAGAACTATGTCAAAGACGAGTTTATCGTCAGTGTCGTAGATGACAAACGTTATGATACTTTGACTCTTTACACTGATTTGGACAAAGCCTCCGTTCTTAGCGGAACAGAAATAAAACTAGACAAGGACTATTTTTTCAAAATATCTTACAATGAAAAAATAAAACCTTTTACCATTGACGATATCAAATTTGAGTTTGAAAAAACAAAAGTTTACTGGCTCAACTGGTGTTTTAAGACCCCCACATTTGACAATGCTTACAACGAAGAGATTCTGAGAAGTGCCATAACCCTCAAATTACTCACCTTCGAAAAAACCGGAGCAGTACTGGCCGCAGCGACCACTTCATTGCCGGAAACCATAGGGGAGGTAAGAAACTGGGACTACCGATTTTGCTGGATCAGAGATGCTTCCATGGTAATCAAGGTCATTGCTAAGCTGGGACACCTCAAAATCGTAAAAAAATTCACAGAATTCATCATTGACCTGATTCCCGACAAGGACGAAAAGTTGCAAATCATGTATGGCATTAACGGTGAAAAAATATTGACCGAAAAGACCTTGGATCATTTGTCGGGTTATCAAGGATCAAAACCGGTAAGGATCGGCAATGCAGCATTTATTCAAAAACAAAATGATATTTATGGTATCTTAATGGATGCCATTCATTTTCAGATTGAAAAATACATGGATGAAACCGACAAGCACGAAGAATTGTGGTCGATTGTCAAGTCCATCGTATGGGTGGTGGAACACAATTGGAAGCAAGCGGATAAAGGGATTTGGGAATTTAGAAAAGAAGACCGTCACTTTACTTTTTCAAAACTGCTGTGTTGGGTAGCAGTAGATCGAGCCATTAAAATCTCGGATATCATTCAGTCGGGGAAATCCTCCAAAAAGTGGGAAGCGCTAAGAACAGAAATTTACGATGATATACTCGAAAATGCTTGGAATGAAAAAGTTCAAGCGTTTACGCAGTCCTATGGTACTGAGCATCTCGACGCTTCTGTGCTGCTGATGGAACCTTACGGTTTTATTGAGGCCAAAGATCCCAAGTATGTCAAAACAGTCAAGGCTATTGAAAAAGAATTGTCCCACGAAGGGCTATTATTTCGCTACAAAAATGACGATGATTTTGGAACGCCCAGTTCCTCCTTTACGGTTTGTACCTTTTGGTTCATCAACAGCCTATATAAAATAGGGGAGGAGGAAAAATCCAAAGCCATGTTTGATCAATTACTATCCTACAGCAATCATTTGGGATTGTTTAGCGAGGATATTGATTTTAAATCAAAAAGGCTTTTGGGGAACTTTCCTCAGGCATACTCGCATTTGGCTTTGATCGATACGGCTCTTAACTTTAAACTATAGTATCTCGTTGCAGAATAAAAAATTTCATAATAATTGTCACAGAACTACATATAATAAACCTTTAAGAAATTCGTTAACAAAATAAAGATCTAAGATATTCAATATGAAAAGTTTAATTTCCTTAAAAGTATTTCTGATAGTTTTTTTGTTATCAAAAAAAGTTAATTCCCAAACTCCTAATAATCCATGGTCAATTGGTATTGGTGCTAATACTGTTCAAGTTTTAGATGAATCAGTAGAATCAAAATATGGCTTTGGTCAATCAGTTAATATTGGTAGGTATCTAGGAGCTGGATTTTCGATTGGAGCAAATTATGGTATCAATAAATTTAAAATAGACGATATAAATACTGATTATACTTCAGTGGATGCTTTTTTAAAATTTAATTTCTCATCAAAAAAATTCTCTCCCTATTTGATCGGTGGTTACGGATTATCCGATTTTGGTAAAAAACTTACTTTTGAGGGGGTTTTTAAGTCATTAGGTGCAGGGAGAACGATTCATGGTGGTCTTGGGTTTGATATTTCAATCACTAATAAAATTAGGT
>CAJXEG010000050.1 GCA_913052425.1 uncultured Flavobacteriaceae bacterium
TTTGGAAAAAATCTTCAACATAACCACTGTCATAGTTACCTTTAGTAGTGGACCAGCTATTTTTGTCGCCATTTAATGCACCATAATCGTATTGAAGTTCAGGTGTCTTGATTACACTTTCAAATGTAACACCTGAATTAACACTAACTTTAGTAACACCTTCCTCTCCTGATTTGGTAGTAATCATAACAACACCATTAGCACCTTGACTACCATAAAGTACAGCAGCATTCGCACCTTTCAGAATAGTAATACTTTCTATGTCGTCAGGGTTAATTTGAGATAACCCATCTCCTGTATCATTTCCGCTCCAGACATCTGGCTGACTGTTCCTATTATTAACCATGGGAACACCATCAATTACTATTAATGGTTGACTGTCGCCTCTAAGTGATTTACTCCCTCGAAGTACTATTCGAGTAGACCCACCAGAACCAGAACTACTTTTTCTGATTTCAACACCTGCTGCTCTACCAGACAAACTATTAGCAAAGTTCATATCTCTAGCTTGGGTAAGATTCTCAGATTTTACAGTCTGGCTAGCGTAGGTAAGGGTTTTTTCGTCCCTCTGTATACCAAGAGCAGAAACAACAATTTCATCTAGTGCATTTCCTGCAACCAATGAAATACTGTAAACTGCGTCTGAACCGACAGTAATTTGCTGAGTTTCATAACCTACAAAACTAACTTCCAAGGTTTGACCCTCAGCAGCGGAAATTGAATAATTTCCGTCAAAATCAGTTGTAGACCCGTCATTAGTCTCCAGAACAACTACTGTTGCGCCAGGAAGTGGTACACCTTCTTCATCTGTAATTGTACCATTTACAGAATTTTGCGCAAATAAAAAGCCACTAAATAAAAAGCAGAGGCTTAAAATTGCATGTTTAATTGTTTTTTGTTTCATAATTAATTTGAATAATAGGTTTGTAAAAATTCAATGTTCTACTCGATTGTAGAGCTTGTAAATATAGTAAATAACTTAATAATTACTAATTTTTTGTTAATTTTTGTTTTTTAGCAATTATACCCCTGAATCTAAATTATTAGTTAATCTCCTTCACCATTTAAGGCTAATTTTATTGTTGTAAATTGGAGATCAGTTAATAATTCATAAATAGCGTTTTACTATGAACCCATCAGTTGTTCAACTTCCAAAAATGATCAGTTTTTTGATCACCTGTTTGATGCTCTCTGCGTCACTATTAGCACAAGAGCAAAAAATAACCGAAGAAAGCGATAAGTACCCCACCTATTACTTTGGGGATCCCAATCCATTACCCGCTTTTGTTTTCAATCCCAAAATATACCCCTACCACAAATTTCAGGGTTATGAATTTGAAAAATCTGAAAAAGAATTCAAAAAAATTACACTGGAAAATCAATGGATTGAAGTAATAGTATTTCCTGAGGTAGGCGGAAAGGTATGGGGCGCTATTGATAAAAGCAACGGCAATGAATTCATTTACAAAAACGAGGTGGCCAAATTCAGGAACATCGCAATGCGTGGTCCGTGGACCTCGGGAGGGATAGAATTTAATTTTGGAGTAATTGGGCATCATCCCGGCACTGGCACACCTGCAGACTATCGACTGGACGAGCTCCCCGACGGAAGTGTGATGTGTACCGTTGGTGGAATTGATTTGCCTTCCAGAACCCAATGGCGGGTGAAGGTCATCTTACCCAAAGACCAAAGTGCCTTTACCACCCAAGCCGTATGGTACAATCCCACAGATACCGAACAAGCCTATTACAACTGGATGACCGCCGCCGCCGCCGCTAAACAAGATTTGGTATTTTACACCCCGGGTGATCAGTTCCTTACCCATGGAGGAATGGCAAAAGCCTGGCCCATTGATCCGCTCAACAGAGATTTGTCCCAATACAACCAAAATAATTTTGGCCCCAGTAAATCCTACCACGTCATCGGAGAATATAATGATTTTTTTGGAGGATATTACAAGGACAGCGACATAGGTTTTGGTCATTGGGGACGATATGACGAAATCCCTGGACAAAAACTATGGCTTTGGAATCTCTCTCGAGCCGGAGGAATTTGGGAAGATCTACTCACTGATACTGATGGGCAGTATGTCGAATATCAGGCCGGAAGACTTTATGTACAATATTTCCCCGGTGAGGAAAACCCCATCAGTCAAGCCACTTTCGATCCCCATTTGACGGATCAATGGACAGAGGTTTGGTTTCCCGTCAAAGACATTGGTGGAATCAAAGAGGCTTCTCCCTTCGGTGCTATGAATGTGATCGAAACTGATAATTCTTTGGAAGTAAAAATTAATGCTTTTAAAGCAACTGAATCCATTGTTATCCTAAAAACGCGTGGGAAAACACAAACTCAAACCCTAAAAACCACTCCCAACAGCAACCATATCCTTTCTTTTCCCAAACCCTGGGGGAATTATTCCATTGACGTTCCCGGATTGGAATTGCATTACAATACTCAGCCTGCACTGATCAAAAGAAGCTTTGGCAATCCCGAAGTGATTGCTCAAAATACACTAGAAAAAACTTTTTTAAAGGCCAAAGACGCCCAACGCTATCGCAATTACCCTTTGGCAGAAGCATTGCTCAAAGAAGTTATTGAAGAAGACCCCCTTCATCTCGAGGCCAGAAAAGAACTGTCCTTTCTCCACTACAGAAATGGTGATTATGACCAAGCCCTTTCCATTGCCAACATAGGTTTACAAATCGACGCCTATCACAACGGACTCAATTATACTGCCGGAATTGCCTACATGGCACAAAAAGACTGGATCAATGCCAAAGAGCATTTGGGGTGGGCAGCCCGAACAGTGGCTTACCGTTCCGCTGCCAATACTTTACTGGCGCAAATCCATCTGATTGAAAAAAAATATAGCGATGCCCAACATTACAATGACATCGCCCTAAAGTTTAATGCCGAAAACATCAATGCCCTTTCCCAAAAAGCTCTGCTTTATCGAATGATGGGTGACAAAGAAAATGCACTTCAGACCATTTCAGAAATCGAAGAAATAGACCCCATCAATCATTTTGCGGTTTATGAAAAGTATTTGCTGGGTGAAAGTGGCAAAAAAGCAGTTTCCGATTCCCATCGATCGGAATTTCCCTACCAGACTTTCCTTGAGTTGGCCTTGTTCTATCACAACAGGAACAATGATGCGGAAGCCGTTAAAATTCTTGAAACAGGCCCCAAGCATTTGCTCAATTCACTTTGGTTGGCTTATCTGAATCAAAACCAAATGACCCTCAGCACGTTAGACAATGAATCCATTGCTTTTGTTTTTCCCTTTAGGAAAGAAAGCCTAAATATGCTTGAATGGGTAGTTGCAAATAATCCTTCATGGAAGGCCCAATATCTGAAGAGTCTCAATCTGATGGGACGAGCGCAAATGGAAAAGGGCATTCAAATTTTTAAAGATTTGGGGCAAAAGCCCAATGATCACCTCTTCTACTATGTCAGAGGAATGTTGTTTAAAGAACATCAATTGGCGGGATATCAAAAGGATTTACAAAGGGCCTATAAGCAGTCCCCAAAAAATTGGCGGTATGCCTTTGCTTTGGCAGAGGATCATTTTAAATCCGGAAATTCATCAGCCACTTTGAAAATCATACAGAAGATCTACAAACAGGATCAGGACAACTATTTTGCAGGTATGCTTTTGGCAAAAACACTCAATCAGCTTAAAGATTATGACAAGGCCATCGAACTGCTCAAAGATTTAAGAATTTTGCCATACGAACATGCCACCGAGGGTAGAAAGATTTATACCAATGCCCATAACGGCAGTGCTTTGCAAGCGATCATTAAAGGAGATCATACAAAAGCTGCTGAAAAACTAGAGAAAGCCTTGCTTTGGCCGGAACACCTTGGAGTAGGAAAACCTTTTGATCCTGAAGAGCGCTGGGAAAGATTTCTCTTGGCTTACCTTCAGAATCAAGACCAACAAAGCGAAAAGGCAAAAAAATCGCTGGAACAAGTGGCCAAATTCTCAAAACAGCAGTTGTTTAAATCCTCCAAGAATCATCTTTTGGGCGTCTATGCCCTAGCAGAAACCCAAGGTGAGAAAGAGGCACAACAATTCATTGCGCAGCTATTGGCATCACAGCATGGATCTAGTCCTCAGACCAATGACTTGGTTGAATTTTATTATACCCACCCCAAAATGAAATGGAATAAGAATTTTATCGGAACCTTGTCGGAATTTCTCAACTCTAAGTAGTATATATTTTAGCTAAGGGAATTTGGTTATCGTAAACCCAGTTTTTGACTGATGTAATTCCCAACATTTCTCCCTTGTTCTAGGCCTTCTTCGATGGCCTTTCTATAGTGAATCCCTCCATACATTCTACTGATAGCGGCCTCTTCTGCCGCATGATTGAATGATTTATAACTGCGAATGGGGAGGTCGTAGGGCAGTTCGGTATCATCATCAAAGCGAATATTGTCTCCAAAGAAATCGGTAAGGATCACAGAGGCCGCACCTGAAACAACAGAATGACCACTGGTATATTCGGGGAAAGGCGGGGTCTGCAATATTGGGTACCAATCTTCATCCAAAACTTGGTTAATCAGGGTCTCGGGGCGGATCAAATTACTCCTGTATTTTTCGTCCCAACAACTGATAAACGCATCGGCTACGGCAAGGGCGGTATAAGTGTAGGCCGCTACGGTGGTGTCAACATCGGTATTGCTGTTACGGGCTACAATTTTAGTGATCCCGATCCAATGCGCACCGGGACTGATCTTTTTTAGGGCAAACATCACATGACCCTTATGGGTGGAGACATAGGGGTTGCAATCCCAGAATTTGGCGATCTCCTGTCGTTCGTCTCCCTGATCATTTTGCTGAATCTCACGAACCACCTGGTAAACTTCCAGCAACTCCTTGTAAAACGGGGATTCGGGCTCCATAGAAAAAGACGGTGGCGGTTCGGGTTGAAACTGCTCAGAGGAAGTCAATACAAAAGGCCTGATTTTGCTCCAATGCGGTTCTATCCCATCCATGTAATCCGGAGGAGTAGGTTGCCAGCGGGAGGGACTGTCATAATCTACATGGAACTTTGGGAAAGTACGGGTTTGCTTGTAATTGTCTTTGTCATACCAAGCTTTGATCTTGCCTACTACTTTAAGGGCGTAATCGTATGAAGCCGTATAAACCTTAGGGTTTTGTTCTTTCCATTTTTGGGACAAATTATCGGTGTAGTCTGATATCCTGTCCACAGAAAAGATGAGATTTTTTCCCACTTCCAAAAAGGCGATCAGGGCAGCAAGCTTGGGGTTTACCAAACTGTCTTTGGCCGGACTGATGCCATGAAAACCGGTCAATACCTGAGCGAAGCTGGGATAGGGATACTCATTTGTTTGAGCGAGGATCTCGTAGGCAGCGATGTTGGAATAGGCATAAACCCTACTGGCCAAAGGAGGGGAAAAAATATCGTGTACCATAACAGCGGTCAACTCATCCTGTGCCAAATGAAAATCTTCCGCACTAATTACTATATTCATTGGCTGCTTTTGGCAGTGGACAAACAATAACAAAACAAAAATGTATAAAAAGTAGTTTTTCATGAGTCTGTTAATTGACAATTTTTAAAAGCCCATGATCGTTAAGGCTGATTTTTTCCAAAATTAGTTATTTTTTGGGTCCTAAATTCACAGATCTTTATCTTTTGAAATCAAAGTTTTTGAAGAGCAGTGTGACCTTTATTAGATTTGGTCTAATTGAAAAATAAATCTGTCGAGTAAACAAGCGGTAAGGAAAATTGAAATTCACTTTGTGAATTTAATCGATTAACTTCTTAAAAAGGAGAGGTTTCTTTTTAGACCCTCGTACCGGGCTCTTTTGACTGCGCTGTTTTTAAAAATGGTCTCAAAGGTGGCCTCTGTGAGTTCTTCCCAGTCTTTTCTGTTAAAGTCCAATATTTCGGGTTTTGGATCAAACAGGGTTTCGTTGTGGGATATTGAAAAACGATTCCAGGGGCAAACGTCCTGACAAATGTCACATCCAAAGGCCCAATCGTCCATTTTGTTTTGAAACTTACCGGGGATCTGTTCTTTGAGTTCTATAGTTAGGTAGGAGATGCACTTGCTGGCATCTATATCGTAGGGGGTCAGTGCCTCGGTAGGACAGGCATCAATGCAGGCGGTACAGCTTCCGCAATGGTCAGTTACGGGGGTATCGTATTCCAATTCTAAGTCGAGGATCATTTCTGCGATAAAAAAGAAAGACCCTACTTTTTGGGTAATCAGGTTTGTGTTTTTACCCATCCATCCCAAACCACTCCGGGAGGCCCATGCCTTGTCCATGACCGGGGCAGAATCGACGAATACCCGACCGTTGACCTCTCCTATTTTTTCTTGTAGAATTTGAAAGAGTTTCTTAAGCTTGTTCTTGATCACAAAATGGTAATCGGTTCCAAAGGCGTATTTAGAGATTTTAGGTGCACCTTCCGCTTGTTGTTCTGTGGTGTAATAATTGAGCAAAAGGGAAACCACGCTTTTGGCTCCGGGGACCAAAAGTCGGGGGTCGAGGCGTTTGTCAAAATGGTTTTCCATATAGGCCATTTGACCATGTTTACCCTCTTTTAGCCATTGCTCTAGTCGCGGGGCTTCTTCCTCCAAAAATTCGGCTTTGGAGATGCCACAAGAGAGGAATCCCAAGTCTTTGGCGGTAGTTTTGATTATGTTTGTTCTGCCGGATAAAGACAACATCTTTTTAAATCTTTTCGTTAAAGATTAAATATATTAACAAACTTAGCGGAAAAATAAAAAAGTAACCCCATGGAATTTAAAATTATTGATCTTTCGGGTTGAGGATTTTTGTTTGAACCTTTTCAACAATATGTGTTCCCAATTTTTGACTGGGCCTACTAATAATAGAAATTAAAATAAGCCTGCCTGATTGTCTTTGATCCTTCCCAGGTGCCGATAAGCCAACTCAGTGACCTCCCTACCCCTAGGGGTTCTGACCAAAAAACCTTCCTGAATCAAAAAGGGTTCATAGACCTCCTCAATGGTCTCTCCATTTTCCGAAACTGCGGTGGCCAGTGTAGTGATGCCCACCGGTCCTCCCTTAAATTTATCGATCAGGGTGGTTAGGATTTTATTGTCCATCTCATCAAGGCCATGGGCATCAACATTTAAGGCATTTAGAGCGTATTGGGTTATTTCTATATCGATTTTGCCATTTCCTTTGATCTGTGCAAAGTCCCTTACTCTTCTGAGTAATCCATTGGCGATCCTTGGAGTTCCCCTACTCCTACCAGCAATCTCAATGGCTGCTTGAGAAGTGATGGATACATTGAGGATATTGGCACTGCGCTCCAATATGGTGGACAATAGTTCGGTGTTGTAATATTCTAAACGACTGTTAATCCCAAAACGGGCACGCATGGGTGCGGTCAATAATCCCGAACGGGTAGTGGCCCCGACCAAGGTAAAAGGATTGAGGTTGATCTGGACAGTTCGGGCATTGGGACCCGTTTCGATCATAATGTCGATCTTATAGTCCTCCATAGCGGAATACAAATATTCCTCTACAATAGGACTGAGCCGGTGAATTTCATCTATAAAAAGTATATCTCTGGGCTGAAGATTGGTTAAAAGTCCAGCCAAGTCTCCGGGTTTATCCAGAACAGGCCCAGAGGTCATTTTGATGCCAGCTTCCAATTCACTTGCCAGGATGTAGGCCAGCGTAGTCTTACCCAAACCCGGAGGGCCATGAAACAGGGTGTGGTCTAGTGCCTCCTCCCTTTGCTTGGCCGCAGCAACAAATACTTTGAGATTTTCCAATATGCTTTCCTGACCTGCAAAATCATCGAAACTCTCTGGCCGTAAAGCCCTGTCAATATCTTTTTCCTCGGGTGTAAATTGGTCACCAGACGGGTCTAAAAACTCATTCATATCTAACAAAGATAAATGTTTTACCAGTTAGATCTTAGATCCCTTGGAAATGTTCTCCAAACTTAGAAAATCAAGGAGCTTAAGGGATTTACCATTGAGTAATATCAAGCCTTTCTGTTCAAAGTCTTTTGAGCATTCTGATGTTTGATTAAATAGTTACCCCATATAAATGGCAATGTCTTTCCTCTTAAACTATAATTTTAAATTCTCCTGCTAATCCACCCCAAATTGTTTGTAGAGTTTGATTAAAAAATGAGCCAAATGCTCCATCATTTTATATTATCCCATGATGACTATTTGGTATTCTGTTGATCTGAGGTAGTCGTTAAAAGTCTCCAACAAGTGTTTTATAAAGTTTCAGTTTTATTAAGGGTTTCAAAAAAACGTTTTTTCAATAAAACAAACTTCAACAGGGGTGATAGCCTCGGTATTGAGGTTAGTGGTTACCTCATTCAATATGCTTCTTATACCCAACAGGGCAGCTTCTTTTAAAAAATGAATGATCTGATCTTTTCCATTGGCACTTATCTTGGAAATATTACACACACCGGTTTTGATGCTGCAAACCCCTTTGAGTAGCTCTTCCTTATCAAAAATCAAATCGCCCCTCTTTAGTAGTGATATTGTGCGTATGGATATTGTCCAAAGGTTTGCGGCTGGGAATCCCCTTAATCTCCCCCAATGAAAATTCGCAGCAAATCAATCAGTTCGAAACAAAAAAAAGCTGCCCTTAGGCAGCTTTATGTATGTTTGGTATCTTAGTGTTGGAGTTCTTCTTCACCGTCTTTTAAGGGAATGTGTTGAGGCACAAAGTCCTCCTCGTGTACGGGTTTGGAATAGTCATAAGCCCAACGGTGTACCTCTGGGATTTTTCCTTCCCAGTTCCCGTGAATGTGTTCAATGGGTGCCGTCCATTCCAGCGTATTGGAAAGCCAAGGATTTTGTTCGGTAGGTTTTCCATAAAAGATACTGTGGATGAAGTTGTATAAAAAGACCAACTGCGCTGCAC
>CAJXEG010000051.1 GCA_913052425.1 uncultured Flavobacteriaceae bacterium
TTGATAATTTATATCAAAAGCAAAAAGTGTTTTTTGACAATCAAGCCACAAAACCCACTACTTTTAGGATTAAAAAACTAAGGGCGTTACT
The DNA here is from genome assembly GCA_913052425.1 of uncultured Flavobacteriaceae bacterium. The sequence continues at coordinate 92 of CAJXEG010000051.1, forward strand.
GAAGGAGATCGGTAAAAGGGAAAAAGACATTTACGAAGCCCTTCACAGGGACATGAGAAAATCGGGCTTTGAATCAATGACCTCTGAAACGGTCTTGGTGGAAAAGGAGATCAGAAAAATGATCAAGATGCTGCCTCTTTGGAATAGACCCCATCGGGCCAAAAGTAGTTTGATCAATTTCCCTTCCAAGGACTACATCCTGCCTGAGCCTTATGGAAATACTTTGATCATTAGCCCGTGGAATTATCCTTTCCAACTGGCCGTAACTCCATTGGTAGGTGCCATTGCGGCGGGAAACACAGTGGTATTAAAACCCTCGGAATTTGCCCCACATACAGCCCGTGTGATCCAGTCCATTATTGAAATTGTTTTTGACGAAGATCATGTTGCCGTGGTCGAAGGTGATGCAACAACTGCAACGACACTACTGAAAAAAAAATGGGATTACATCATGTTTACCGGTAGCACCTCCATCGGAAAGATCATTGCCAAAGCTGCTGCTGAACACCTTACCCCCACGACCTTGGAATTGGGTGGAAAAAGCCCCTGTATCGTGGACGAAACGGCACCCATTGGTATCACGGCCAAAAGATTGGTTTGGGGAAAATTCCTGAACTGCGGACAGACTTGTATTGCACCGGACTATCTGCTGGTTAACCAAAAAATTAAAGATCAATTGACCCAAGAACTGATCCTACAAATCCAAAAAGCTTTTGGGAAAAACCAACAAGATTCTGCAGACTACGGACGGATCGCTCACCAAAACCATTTTAACAAATTAAAAACCTCGCTTGAAAATCAAAACATCATTTACGGTGGACAAACGGATAAAAAGGATTTATTCTTCGGCCCTACCTTGGTCGATAATCCCCCTTTGGACAGTGAATTGATGCAAGAAGAAATATTTGGGCCTATTTTGCCCATCATCAGTTATCAAAAGGAGGAAGAAATTCATCAGGTTCTAGAAAAGAGGGAACGTCCGTTGGCCTTTTATGTCTTTTCTAAAAGAAAAAAATTCATTGACAAGCTATTCCAACGCTACTCCTTTGGAGGAGGTGTGGCCAATGATTCGATCATACAATTTGCCAATGATAATCTTCCCTTTGGCGGGGTGGGGCACAGTGGCATGGGATCTTATCACGGCAAGTACAGCTTTAAAAATTTCTCTCACGAAAAACCCATCATCAAACGCAGTTTTTGGTTTGACCTCCCGGGACGCTATGCACCTTATCCAAAGTCCTTATCTTTGTTGAAATTTTTATTAAAAAATCTTTAATGTCCGAAAAAAAAGTAAGTGAAGCCATCGAATATAGACGCTCGGTTAGGGTTTTTGATGATGAAAAAGACATTGATCCTAATGTTGTCAAAAAATGCATCGAACAGGCTATTCTTGCCCCCAACAGCAGTAATCTTCAACTTTGGGAATTTTATCATATTACCAATGCTGACTTAATCAAAAGAATCGCAAGGGCATGCTTTAGTCAGCCTGCGGCCAAAACCGCCAAGCAATTTGTCATTCCTGTGGTGAGGAAAGACCTTTGGAAAAAAAGAATTGCCTCCAACGTGGCTTTTATCGAATCTGAACACAAAAAGTCTAAGAGCAAAGACCCTAAAAAAATTAAAGCGGCAACATCTTACTATCAAAAAATCCTTCCAAAAATCTATGGTATGGGTAATCTGAAGGGGTGGATCAACAGTTTCATCACCAACATCAAGGGATTAAAAAAGGTGGTTTACCGACAGGTAAAAAAATCGGATATGCGTGTCGTAGCACATAAAAGCACAGCCTTAGCCGCTCAAAATTTTCTGGTGAGTATGTCGGGTTACGGTTACGACACCTGTTCCATGGAGGGCTTTGATTCCCAAAGGGTCAAAATAATATTGGGCTTGCCCAAAACTGCAGAGATCAGCATGATCATTGGCTGTGGCATCCGAACTCCAAAAGGGATTTACGGACCGCGCTTTAGGGTTCCGTTCGACGAAGTTTATTTTAAAAAGTAAATCAACTTCTGCCTAAGCCAACCAACCCTCTCGATCCAGACTTCTGTATTGGATCGCTTAGGAGATATGGTCAGAATCAACATTATCCTTTCCTGCTAGGTCGGCCAAAGTTCGCGATACTTTTAATATACGATCGTAAGCTCGGGCAGACAACGACAAACGTTCCATCGGTGATTTGAGTAGTGCTGAGGCTCCTTGGGAGATCATCGACGCCAATCGCAAAACAGAGGCACGCCTCAAAACCATTGAATATATTTTGGATCAAATTCCACATCAAAATAAATCAGTTAGATAAGGTTCCCTTTTGCCATTTGTGTGACGGTGGGATTTATTCTGTTTAAAATTATAGTGTAAATTCGCAAACAATGAGACCTTATATCCTAAGCGAGTGTAACTGGAAAGATCTAAAAACCCATCGGTTTGAATTGGCTGTTTTGCCCTGGGGAGCCACCGAGGCGCACAATTACCATTTACCCTATGGGACAGATGTCTATGAAGCCGATGCCATAGCTGCCGAATCGGGAAGAAAAGCATGGGAAAAAGGGGCAAAAGTGGTGATTTTACCCACCATTCCCTTTGGGGTCAATACCGGCCAGACAGATATTTATTTGGATATGAACATGAGTCCCTCCACCCAAATGGCGGTGCTTAAAGATGTTTTGACCGTACTAAAACGCCAGGGCATTAAGAAATTTTTGATCCTCAACAGTCACGGGGGCAATGATTTTAAAACAATGTTGAGAGAGTTGGGCTTGGATTTTCCTAAAATGTTGCTCAGTAGTTGCAATTGGTTTCATGCCTTGGACAAATCGCAATACTTTGAGGAAGAAGGAGATCATGCCGATGAAATGGAAACCAGTATCATGATGCACATTCATCCCCAATTGGTCTTACCACTTTCAGAAGCAGGGATGGGCCTAGAAAAGAAAAGTAGCATCAAAGGGTTTCGTGAAAAATGGGCCTGGACAGAGAGAAGATGGTCTCAAGTGACCAAAGATACGGGCGTGGGTAACCCAAAAAAATCAAGTCCCGAAAAAGGAAAAAAGTTTTTTAATGATGTAACAAATAAGATCAGTGAACTGATGCAAGACATTTGTAAAACTCCACTGGATGAATTGTATCAATAAGCCTTTCTCTATGAATTTTTCTTACAAAGCTTTTTTAATTCCTTTGCTTTTACTGTTCTTTTTTCAAACCGCCAGGGGTCAAAAGATCAATGAGGATTACGTCCTAAAAATCGGAAAAACTTCGGAAAAAATCATTTTAGACGGTGAACTCAACGAAAGCATTTGGGAGCTAGCAGATGTGGCCGAAAATTTTTCCATGATCCTCCCACAAGACGACCGAAAAGCCACCCAGTTTTCGGAGGTAAGGATGGCATATGATGACAAAAACATTTACCTCGCTGTCATTTTCTTTAACAATACCATAAAAGGAGATTATGTGGTAGAATCTTACAAAAGGGATTTTAGTTTTGGGAAGAACGACAATTTTTTGGTGGCCATTGACCCCTTTAATAACATGACAACTGGTTTTGCTTTTGGACTCAATGCCTATGGTGCCCAGTGGGACGGCACCATGTATGACGGTCGGAGTGTTGACCTGAATTGGGATACCAAATGGTATTCAGAGGTAGCTTTCGATGAGAAAAAATGGACGGCAGAAATCGCCATTCCATTCAAATCTATTCGTTACAATTACAATTTGGAACAGTGGGGTATCAGTTTTAGTCGTTTGGATCTCAAAGCCAGTGAAAAGTCGGGATGGACTCCGGTTCCCCGTCAGTTTCCATCCATAACGATGGCCTATTCTGGAGTATTAGAATGGGACAACCCTCCACCTACCCAAGGTTCTAACATTTCCTTCATTCCCTACCTCTCTGGCGAAATGGACAGTCCTCAAAAGGGGACAACAAACCAAGAACTTAATGCAGGGGCTGATGTCAAATTCAATTTGACCTCCTCCCTTAACTTAGACATCACTCTAAACCCGGACTTCTCTCAGGCAGAAGTTGACCAGCAGGTAACCAACCTCGATCGCTTTGAACTGTTCTTTCCCGAAAGGAGACAGTTTTTTCTTGAAAACGCCGACCTCTTTGCCAACTTCGGTTATGAAAACATACGACCCTTTTTCTCAAGAAGAATCGGACTCAACAATCCCATAGTGGGAGGAATACGTCTGAGCGGAAACATAGACGAAAAATGGAGGGTGGGACTACTGGACATACAAACTCAGGCGGAGAAAGAAAAAGGGCTTCCTGCCGAAAATTTTGGTGTTTTCAGTTTACAACGAAAGATTTTGGACCGTTCTTCCATCGGAATGATTTTTGTCAACAAGCAAAGCTTGGGTAAGCTTGAAGATACTAAGACAACAGCTGGGGAATACAACCGTAATTTAGGACTGGAATACAACTATTTTTCTGCGGATAATCTCTGGAATGGTAAATTGATGTACCTCAAATCTTTTAGTCCGAACCTGAGTGATGACGATGCTATTTTTGCTGGTAACCTCACCTATAACGACAACAACTTTTTGGGAAGTGTGCAAGCTGAATACGTGGGGGAAAATTACAATGCCGAAGTGGGCTATGTTCCACGAACCCACTATTACAAGTTTGACACAACGCTTCGTTATTTGTTTTTCCCCAGTCAAGATTCTAAGGTTTTGTCTCACGGCCCATTGGTCGGAAGTATTCAATATTTCAATTTTGATGGATTGGGTATCGACCGAGGAACACAATTGGGCTATGAATTAAATTTTAAAAACAGAAGTGAAATGGTTTTCACTTTTGAAAATCAATTCATCGTCCTACAAAACCCATTTGATCCGATAAGAACAGGAATCCGCAGTCTTGAAGCACTCACCGAACACCGCTGGAATAGTGTTAATCTAGAGTACAACTCCAAACCCCAAAGCCTTTTTACCTATGCCCTTAAATCCTCCTATGGGGGCTACTTCCAAGATGGAAAAAGGTGGTTGTTTTTCAGTGAAATGGGTTACCGCTTTCAGCCTTATATAGAATTGAATACCTTAGTAAGCTACAACCACATCGAACTCGAAGAGCCCTGGGGAACCAACGGATTCTGGTTGTTGGGGATTAAATCGAATTTCACATTTACCAAAAATATTTTCTTTTCCAACCTCTATCAGTATAACGAGCAACAAAAACTTTGGAATTTTAACTCGCGTTTTCAATGGCGTTACAAACCTGCCTCTGATATATTCTTAGTATTTAACAGCAGTGACACCCGCATGCTTACCCCCAACAGAAATTGGAACCTAACCCTAAAGATTAATTATTGGATCAATCTGTAGATCAATCTAAAAAGCGTAGCCTTGGGTTGAATTTTTATTTTCTCTAAATTTTGATAAGCCCTCTTCCAACCAATCCCTGTAGGTGGCTGTATCCGTGTATTGAATGGGAGAACTTAGAAGGGTTGCATCTGACGACAATAAAACATAATAGGGCTGGGAAGCATTACTAAAGTTCAAGTTCTGAAAAGTAGCCCACTTTTCCCCAACGGTTTGGATGGTTTTGATCCTTCCATTGGGATATTGGAAATTGAATTGCTCTGCTTCGGGCAATTCTTTTCGGTCATCGACATAGAGGGATATGATGATAAACTCTTCGTTCAGCAATCTAAATACCTCGGGTTGTGACCAGACGTTTTCTTCCATTTTACGACAGTTAACACAGGCCCATCCCGTAAAATCCAACAGTATGGGTTTGTCCTGAGCCTCGGCATAAGTCCTACCCTGTTCGTAATCCTTAAAGCAATTGAGTCCCAGAGGACATTCGGAGTCGGAGGGGTAAACGCTGTAAAACACCGGGGGTGGAAAGCCACTCAACAAAGTGAGCTGACCATCTTGATTTTTTCCCAAACCAGGCATCAAATAGAATATAAACAATAATACCAAAAAGGTGAAAATGCGTTGAAACTTGGAAATTTTAGCTCCTTTGACATCGTGTGGAAAGCGCAACCATCCCATGAGATAAACAAACAACAGTATGGTAATCACCAACCACACGCCTACAAAAACCTCCCGTTTGAGAATCCCCCAATGGCCTACAAGGTCTGCGTTGGATAAAAACTTTAAGGCCAATGCTAATTCCAGAAATCCAAGGGTGACTTTGACTTTGGTCATCCATCCACCCGATTTGGGAATGGATTTGAGGGCATTGGGAAAGAAGGCCAACAAACCAAAAGGTAAGGCTAAAGCAAATCCAAAACCGGCCATCCCAACGGTCAATTGGGTGGCTCCTCCTTCTGCGGAGAGCGAACCTGCCAACAGAGAACCCAATATGGGCCCCGTACAAGAGAAAGATACGATCGCTAAAGTAAGGGCCATAAAAAAGATGCCCAAAACGCCACCACCAGCTGCGGCAGCATCAGAGCGGTTTCCCCAACTGCTGGGCAAGGTCAATTCGTAATAGCCAAAAAACGAAAAGGCAAAAAAGACGAATATGGCAAAAAAGATCAGGTTCATCACGATATTGGTCGATAGCGTATTCAAAATTTGGGGGTCTAGTGCATCCAAAAAGTGAAAGGGCAAACTCATTATGACATAGATCAACAGTATAAAAAATCCATAGAGCAGGGCGCGAATCAACCCACTGCTTTTAGAGATACTTTGTTTTAGAAAAAAGGAGACGGTAAGCGGAATCATCGGAAAAACACAGGGGGTAAGCAGCGCGATCAAGCCCCCGACAAAGCCCAATAAAAACAGATTCAACAAAGGGTTATCACTTTTTTGGTCTTGATCTTGCACCAACAATTCCTTATTTTTTAAGGATAATTGCAATGCCTGGGATTTTTTTAAACTTTCTGGATCAACGGTTTTTTGATAAACTGCCGAGGCTTTGGAAGCATCCAAAACAAAACGAAAGGGTTCATTCCTAAAAATACAAACCTTGTCATCACAGGCTTGGAAATTGATCTCCCCAGAAACTACTCCCAATTCCGCTTGGAGCAATCGAATCTTTTGTTGGAAGGTCCCCTCCCCTTCAAACCAAGACAAATCCATTTCAAAAATGGGATCGAAAGCCGTAACGGTTTCACTCTCCTCCATTTTTCCAACCAATTCATATGCAGTTCCTTCTTCTTCAAAGACAAATTCAGTAGGCAAAGGCCCATCTTCGGGAAGGCTTTGAGAATACAAATGCCATTTAGGTTCTACCGATGCTTGAAAAATGAGTAAGTATTCCGTATCTGATAACTTCTTGAGTTCAGTCGTCCAAACCACAGGATCTTGTGCTTGAACTCCCAAAGTCCACAAAAACAAGAGTAAAAAAATTTTTCTAATCATCACAACGAACTAACCATTTGTTTTCTGTAGAAGGGGTCGCCAAAAAACGTTGATCTGCTCTTTTACCAACGACCCAAACGATGTCCTCACCCGAACATAACATCCACTGAGACTCTTTGTCCAAAAGAGAAAACTTTTCATCTTTAAAATATTTACTTAGTTTTTTCTTCCCTCCCAATCCAATGGGGTAAAAATAATCACTTTGTTTCCATTTTCTCAGTATCAAAGGAAATTTTAACTTGGATTTGTCTAACAACAGGCTTTTTAAACCTCCTTTAATAAAGGTTTTTTGATGGGAAAAAACCATCTTTAAAGGATGGTCAATGGAGGTCAATTCTACATCAATAGTATAGGATTCTGATGCTGAATTGTCGAGAGTGGTCAATAGTAAAAAGTTCCTGTCTTTGATCAACCTGTGAGTCTTCGAAAAGAGCTGTTTTCCACTTTGTGCATCCAACAACTTTCTGAGGTCTGCTAGGGCTCCAAAACCATAGGAAGCAAACAAGCCATGTAGATAATAATCCAATGATGACAAACCTATAAAGGCATCGATCGAGACCTTGAATCCGTGTTGCCAAGGGATAAAATTTTGGTTTTTAAAATCTTTTAAGACATCATCCAGCAACGTTTGGGCTTGACCTAGATATTTGAGTGTTTCTTGAAACTGGTCATCAAAATTGGGGTCTCTTTTTTTCCATTGTGGAATCACCTCATGCCGTAGGGCATTTCGCAAATAATCTGTCTTGGCATTTGAAGAATCCTCACGCCATTGGATTTTATTTTTATGAGCAAACTGTATGATTTCCTCACGGGAAAAAGACAATAAGGGACGTAAGATTTTTCCTCTTCTTTCGGGTATTCCCAACAAACCTTTTAAACCAGAACCACGCATGGCGTTGATCATAAAGGTTTCCAAAGCATCATCGGCATGATGAGCAATCAGTATCGATTCATAACCCTTTTGTTGAGACAAAGACTCAAACCATTGGTATCGTAAATCCCTTGCCGCCATCTGAATGGAGATTTTTTTCTCTTGGGCATAGACTTGGGTTTCAAATGTCTGAACATGAGATTCTAATCCTTTGCTATCGGCCAAATTTTTGATCCAATCGGCATCGGCATCACTTACGGAACCTCTCAATTGAAAATTACAATGGGCCACGGCCGGAGTTAAACCCAATTTTAAACAAAGATCCAACAACACACAACTGTCCACTCCTCCACTCAGTGCCAATAGCAGTTTTTGATCCTTGAGTTGCGGAAAACGAGTTGTTAGATGGTTTTGGAACTTTTGAAACATACGCAAAATTAAGGATTTTGGAACAGTCGGTTTATAAGACAACCCAGACTTACTTATTTTAAAACATTAAGAACAAAAGTAGATTTCCGATTCTTATTTAATGATTTTGTCAAAAAAAATAAAATTCGGATATTTGCACTTCAAATGAAAGATGCAACGACATACTCCTTGGGAACGGCCGCTAAATTTAGCCC
>CAJXEG010000052.1 GCA_913052425.1 uncultured Flavobacteriaceae bacterium
CAGCTTCACAAACTTTTGCTAGAAATTCATTGTCTGTTCTTCCAGCATCTTCAGCATAGAATTCAACGTCCTCTACAAAACTTTTGGCATAGCTGACTGCACCTGCCGCTCGATCTATAATGGCGTTACGATTGGAATTGAATTTATATTTAATATGGGAATCGGAAGTACCGATACCGGTATGTATTCTGGATCTTTTTGCATCTTTCAGTGCATCGGCCGCCACTTCAATATCTTTTTTAACAGCACGAGTTAAGCCACAAACTCTTGCATTTTTGATCAGTTGTGCAATTTTCACCACAGAATCAAAATCCCCCGGACTGGAAATAGGAAATCCTGCCTCTAAAACATCTACTCCCAATTCGTCCAATCGTTCTGCGATAGTGAGCTTGTTCTGGGTGTCTAACTTACAGCCGGGTACCTGTTCCCCGTCTCGTAAAGTAGTATCAAAAATTTGTACTTGTCTATTGGCCATTGACAGGATAGAATTATAATATTAAACGAATGTAGTGCGAAATGTGAAATACTAATAATAATTGCTTAATTTTATTACAATATTCTCAACCTTTGTTTTGAATATAAATGTCTATAAAACAAGGTTTTAAATCAATTTTTGTTACAATGATTAATGAACAAAAAGACAATTTATTTCAGCTTATTAAGTCCTTGACCAAATCAGAAAAGCGTCAATTTAAGTTGTATGTGGGTCGAATGGGCTCTAATAATAACGCTAAATTTTTGAGTCTTTTCAACTTTCTGGACAAGTTAGACAAGTATAGCGAAAAAGCCATCTTGGTCAAAGGAATAGTTACCAAACAACAGCTATCAAACCTTAAAGCCCATCTCTATAAGCAGATATTAATAAGCCTTAGATTAAACCCCATCCATCAGAATATTCGGATTCAAATTCGAGAGCAAATGGATTTTGCTACCATATTGTATCAAAAAGGCTTGTATAAATTGAGTCTTAAAATATTGGATAAAGCCAAAGCGTCAGCCTTAAAAAACGAGGAAAAATATGCTGCTTTTGATATAGTAGAGTTTGAAAAACTTATAGAATCTCAATACATCACCCGCAGTCTTTCGAATCGTGCCCAAGAGTTGATCGTTGAGGCAGACAATCTCCGTACCCACAATGATCTGACAAGTCAGTTGTCTAATTTGTCACTCTTACTCTACGAACAACTGATCAAAGCTGGATATGCCAAAAGTGATGATGAATTCAGAGAAATCACAAAGTTTTTTTACGAAAAAATGCCGGCACTCGAGTTGGATAAATTAGGGTTTAGAGAAAAGTTGTGGTATTACAAAGCTCACGTTTGGTACAGTTTTATGGTTCAAGACTTTCTTTCTTCTTATAAATATGCCAGCAAGTGGGTCGATATGTTCAATGAAAATACCGAGATGATTTCCATCCACCCCGTTTTTTATCTCAAGGGAAATAATTTTTTAATGGAGTCACTGGCCTTAATTAAATATCCCGAAAAGTTTAAAGAGACCCTTCACAATATGTTGGTTAAGGTAGATTCAGAGGAGTTTCCAAAAAATGACAATCTGGCTGCCCTGAGTTTTTTATATTCCTACAACAATCGGTTCAACATGTATTTCCTCCAGGGGGAATTCAAGGAAGGTTTATGCATTATACCCGAGGTAACCCAAGGGATTGAAAAGTTTAAAAATCAGATTGATCCCCACCACGTGATGATGTTTTATTACAAAATTGCCTGTTTGTATTTTGGTTTGGAGGACTATGAAAAATGCATTGTTTATCTGAATAAAATCATCAACAACAAGCACCTGAGGATGCGGGAGGATTTACTCTGTTTTACCCGAGTGCTCAGTGTGGTAGCGCATTATGAAGCTGGTTTTGATTATCATCTGGAAACACACTTGCGCGAAACCTATAAGTTTCTGATCAAAATGAACGATCTGCACGAAGTGCAAAAAGCCATGATACGTTTTGTTCGCTCTTTGGGTGACATATATCCCCATGAGCTTAAGGCCGCTTTTGTAAAACTCCACAAGGAATTAAAGCAATACGAAGACGACCCTTATGAACGTCGGGCCTTTTTGTACCTCGATATCTTGTCTTGGTTGGAGAGTAAAATAGAAAATCGTCCCGTAGGAGAAATCATCCGCGAAAAAGCCAAAGTCATTAATCGGAAAGAGCGAAGTTCCATTGTGGTTTAAGGGGGGTAGGAGCCAGGATCTCTATACTTTCTTTTGTTGTGGGGTGATCAATACGCAACCAACGCGCATGTAGATCGATGCTGCCATCGGTATTACTCCTTTTTGCTCCGTATTTAAGATCACCTTTGATGGGAAAACCAATTTGCGTCAGTTGACTTCTGATTTGGTGGTGCCTTCCGGTTTCGAGTGTAATTTCCAGAACCGCGTAGCGATCCAAATCCATCAACTTTTTGTAGTGAAGCACGGCTTTTTTAGAATCGTTGATTTCATGTTCATAAGCAAAAGACTTGTTCATTTTTGTATTCCTTTTCAGCCAATGGGTTAGGGTAGCGGTTTGGGGAGCAATGTCAGGTCCCACTATGGCCCAATAGACTTTGTCGGTCTTTCTTTCTTTAAACTGCTGATTCATTCGGCTCAGCGCTTTGGAGGTTCTGGCAAAAAGAACCACCCCACTGGTGGGTCGATCCAGCCGATGAATTACACCCAAAAATACAGCTCCCGGCTTGTTGTATTTTTTTTTGATGTAGGATTTGACTTTATCGACCAAGGGTTCATCTCCCGTTTGATCACCTTGAACCAGATCACCGGCGACTTTGTTGACCGCGATAAGATGATTGTCTTCGTATAGGATGTTGAGCACGACTACTGACGGAGGCTAATATTGTTCTTTGATGTTGGGGAAATCTTGGTTTTTAACGTCGGTAGTATAATTTTTGACGGCATTGGAAATTTCTTCATCGAGGTTGAGGTAACGGCGTAGAAACCGCGGACTGAATTCTTTATTCATCCCCAGCATGTCATTCAAGACCAAAACTTGTCCATCCACCTGGGCTCCTGCACCAATTCCAATGATGGGAATTTTAACCATTTGAGAAACCTTATTGGCCAATTTGGCCGGTATTTTTTCCAAGACAATCCCAAAGCAACCTGCTTTTTCAAGCATTTGAGCGTCAATGATCAATTGTTCGGCTTCGGCTTCCTCCTTGGCCCTGACCGTATAGGTTCCAAATTTGTAGATGGATTGGGGGGTCAAACCCAAATGACCCATAACGGGAATACCGGCTTGGAGAATTCGTTCGATAGAATCTTGTATTTGACTGCCCCCCTCTAGTTTGACCGCATGGGCTCCGGCCTCTTTCATGATTCTGATCGACGAACGCAAGGCCTCTTTAGAATCTGCTTGATAGGCGCCAAAAGGAAGATCAACAACAACCAGTGCACGTTCCACACCTCTCACCACACTGGCGGCGTGGTAGATCATCTGATCCAACGTAATGGGCAAGGTGGTCTCATGACCTGCCATGACATTCGAAGCCGAATCACCCACCAATATTACATCTATGCCCGCCTTATCAACAATCCCCGCCATGGTGTAATCATAGGCGGTAAGCATGGCAATTTTTTCCCCTTGGGCTTTCATCTCTGACAGCGTTCGGGTGGTAATTCTAGCGTAATTTTCTTTTGCTTTTGACATAGTGCTTGTAAAAATAGTTTTTTTTGGGTTTATGTCGTAAAAATTATTTCATTCCCTTGCATGAATATGACAAGGTGTCAGAGATATCACTATGGCACAATGGTTGAAAGTTACATTTATCAAATAAATTGAATTATGAGCAAAATAATAGGAATTGACTTAGGAACCACCAATTCATGTGTTTCTGTAATGGAAGGAAACGAACCCGTGGTCATTCCCAACGCCGAAGGTAAAAGAACCACTCCTTCTGTCATTGCATTTGTTGAGGGAGGCGAAATAAAAGTGGGTGATCCTGCCAAAAGACAAGCAGTAACCAACCCCACCAAAACCATTGCATCCGTAAAAAGATTTATGGGCAATAAATTCTCCGAATCTTCTAAGGAGGCCAAAACGGTGGCCTATAAAGTGGTCAAAGGAGACAATAATACCCCAAGAATTGACATTGACAGTCGTTTGTACACGCCCCAAGAACTCTCTGCCATGATTTTGCAAAAAATGAAAAAAACAGCAGAGGATTACCTAGGGCAAGATGTCAACCAAGCAGTGATCACCGTACCAGCCTATTTTAATGACGCCCAACGTCAGGCCACCAAAGAAGCGGGTGAAATTGCCGGACTTAAAGTACAGAGGATCATCAACGAACCTACTGCAGCCGCATTGGCCTTTGGCTTGGACAAGAAAAACGCAGGCGATAGCAAAATTGCCGTTTACGATCTGGGGGGAGGTACTTTTGATATCTCCATTCTCGAATTGGGTGATGGTGTCTTTGAAGTGCTGTCCACCAATGGAGATACCCATTTGGGAGGGGATGATTTTGATCAGGTATTGATCGATTTCCTTGCAGATGATTTTAAGAAAGCCGAACAAATCGACCTGAGAGAAGACCCAATGGCTTTACAACGTTTGAAAGAGGCTGCTGAAAAAGCCAAAATTGAATTGTCTTCCTCAGCTCAAACCGAAATAAATTTGCCCTATGTAACCGCGACAGCATCAGGACCCAAACATTTGGTTACCAATTTGACACGTGCCAAGTTTGAACAACTTTCTGATCAATTGGTCAAAAGATCCATGGCGCCCGTCAAAAAGGCTTTGGACGATGCAGGACTTTCCACCGGAGACATCGACGAGGTAATTCTCGTAGGGGGTTCTACACGGATTCCCATCATACAAGAAGAGGTCGAAAAGTTTTTTGGTAAAAAACCTTCCAAAGGGGTAAATCCCGATGAGGTTGTTGCCATTGGTGCTGCCATTCAAGGTGGGGTATTGACCGGAGACGTTAAAGATGTTTTATTGCTCGATGTTACTCCACTGTCTTTGGGTATTGAAACCATGGGAAGTGTAATGACCAAACTGATCGATGCCAATACCACCATCCCAACCAAAAAATCACAGGTGTTTTCTACAGCAGCCGACAATCAGCCCTCGGTAGAAATTCACGTATTACAGGGTGAGCGCTCGATGGCAGCAGATAACAAGACCATTGGAAGGTTTCACCTCGACGGAATTCCACCGGCCCCCCGAGGAACCCCTCAAATTGAGGTAACTTTCGACATTGATGCCAATGGTATCATCAAAGTAAGTGCTGCTGACAAGGCAACAGGTAAATCCCAGGATATTCGTATCGAGGCTTCTTCAGGTCTGACCGAGGAGGAAATCGAAAAAATGAAACAAGAGGCCGAAGCCAATGCCGAAAGCGATAAAAAAGCCAAGGAAGAGGTTGATAAACTCAACAGTGCAGATCAAATGATATTCCAAACCGAAAAGCAATTGAATGAATTTGGAGACAAGCTTTCTGACGACAAAAAAGCACCCGTTGAGGCTGCTTTGGAAGAGTTGAAAAAAGCCCATGAGTCCAAAGACTTGACTGCCATTGATGCGGCTTTGGAAAAAATCAATGAAGCCTGGAAAAATGCTTCTGAGGAAATGTACAAAGCCCAGGCAGAAGCGGGTCAAGGTGCAGAAGGAGCAACTCCACCACCAAATGCTGAAGCAAAGGAAGAAGCCAAGGGGGGGGATGACGTCCAGGACGTAGATTTTGAAGAAGTAAAAGACTGATTTTGATCTTCGATTTTATAATAAACCTTCCGTCCAGACCGACGGAAGGTTTTTATTTTTTAATTTGTTGTAATGGATAAAGAAAAAACACTTGAGATTTGTAACGCCATGGTAAAAGGGAATTTGATGGAAACCTTGGACATTGAGTTTGTGGATGTTGGAGCAGATTTTCTATCTGCACGAATGCCTGTTACCCCCAAAGTACATCAGATTCACGGTGTACTCCACGGAGGGGCAACAGTGGCCTTGGCAGAAACAGTGGGCAGTGCAGCAGTTCCTGTCTTGAGTCAAGATCCTAACGTTTCTATCGTTGGCATTGAAATTTCAGCCAATCACCTCAAAAGTGTAAGCAGCGGATACGTTACGGCTATCGCCAAACCTTTACGCATGGGAAAAAACATTCAGTTGATGGAGATCAGAGTAACAGACGAGGACGAAAATTTGATTTCTCACTGTAAACTTTCAACTTTTTCCCGACCCAAAAAATAAATGAGTAAGCCCGGTTTAGAGGAGGTATTCAATCAGCTTTTGTCGGCTGACCAAGCCTTTGTTTTTTACAGATTACCAAAAGGCAAGACCGTGCATTGCCATTTTAAAGAAGATGCCTCACTGACCCTTACAGACGATTTAAAAATCAATGGCTTTGTGATGAGTCGATTTGATTCGCCTCTACCTGCTGTCTATATTTCCGATAAAAACCACTTGCAATTTGAGTATAAAACCCAAGCTTTTGAAAGAGAAGAGGCAGTTACCATTTTGGATTTAGAAAATAAATCATCATTTATAAATGTAGTAAATGAAACCAAAAAGGCCATCGCATCGGGCCGCCTTAAAAAATTGGTGGTGGCCAGAAAAATCACGCAAAAAGAGGAGGTAGATGCTTTACAATTCTTTACCCATTTGTTGACCCTCTATCCCAATGCCATGGTCTATTTTTGGCATCATCCCAAAGCGGAGACATGGGTCGGTGCCAGCCCCGAACAACTTTTTTCGGTGCACTCCGGTCGGCTCACTACCATGGCATTGGCGGGAACTTTACCCCATAATCCTAAGGAAGAATACCATTGGGGGGACAAAGAAAAAACAGAACAAGGCTGGGTCAAAGAGACCCTTGAAAGGGATTTGCAAGATCTTTTTCCATCTTCATTGGTCAAATGCTCCGAAACTTTTACCCGTAGGGCAGGTAATTTGGTACATTTATGTAATGAATTGTCGGTAGAAGCACAAAACATCAACACAACATTATTGCTCAAAAAATTACACCCCACCCCTGCAGTAGGTGGGATTCCTGTAGATGAGGGAATGCGTTTTCTGGCCGATCACGAAAACCTCGATCGAGCCTACTACA
Organism: uncultured Flavobacteriaceae bacterium; assembly: GCA_913052425.1. The sequence continues at coordinate 7,068 of CAJXEG010000052.1, forward strand.
CTGGATTTTTTGGCCCCGTGATGGGGGAGGATCAAATCGATTTGTTTGTGAATCTTCGCTGTGCGCAAATCATTTCAGAAGGCTTGGTCTTGTATGTGGGTGCAGGAATTACTAAAGACAGCGAACCTGAAAAAGAGTGGGAGGAAACACAAAACAAATCCAAAACCTTATTGGCCGCCCTTTAACGTTTTTAAGCGGTTCAATCCCTTTGCGTTTTGTATTTTTGTAAGGCGATGAAAATGAAAAATTCAGGGAGTAGATCGATTAAATACCCGGAGATTCCAATAGCCCAGACGGTTGTCCAATTCTGCCAAATGAAGGACATCCGGCACATAGTGATTAGTGCGGGCTCCAGAAACGCACCATTGACCAACGGTTTTGTTGAAAATCCTTTCTTTAAAACCTACAGTATCGTAGATGAACGCTCGGCAGCTTTTTTTGCCATGGGCATGGCGCAGCAACTCAATACCCCTACGGCAGTGGTTTGTACCTCCGGCTCTGCGTTACTCAATTTTTATCCGGCCGTAGCTGAGGCTTTTTACAGCAATATTCCATTGGTCGTCATTTCTGCCGACCGTATGCCCCACCGCATTGATATTGGAGATGGTCAAACCATTCAACAAAAAGGAGTTTTCGAGCCGCATTTGGTCGATTTTGCCTATCTGAGTCCCGATGTAACACACGCTGCCGATACCTTACCGGAAAACCCCAATCAAAGGTTGATTCCTCCAAAAGCGACTCTAAAACAGATCGAAAACAAACAGCAGGAAATCCAAAAGGAAAATGAAAAACAAATCAATGGGGTCTTAAACCATGCCATTCAAAAAAGTGGCCCCGTCCACCTGAATGTTCCCATGGAAGAACCCTTGTATGGAATGACCACCTCCCCTATAGAAATCACTCAGAATACTGCACCCGAGCTTTCCCATCCCAGAGTAGACTTTAAAACTTTTAAAAAACAATGGCAGGAGGCAAAGAAAAAGCTCGTGTTGGTGGGGGTCAATGATCCCGACAGGATTGATAAACAGTGGTTGGATTTGATCGACGCTGACCCCTCGGTTATTTTGCTCACCGAAACCACTTCCAATTTGCGTTTGCCCAATGCCATCAATTCCATCGACTCTTTGATTGCTCCGCTTGAAAAGGGGGATTCTGATTTTTTTAAAATCTTACAACCCCAAATTTTATTGACTTTCGGAGGGATGGTAGTCTCCAAAAAAATAAAAAAACTATTGAGGGATTATTCACCGCAAGAGCACTGGCATGTCGATCCCTACAAAGCTTATGACACTTACTATTGTTTAAAGCAACATTTTTCCATGTCTGTCAATGCTTTTTTTTCTGAATTATTTAAAGACTACCGCAGTCCGAAGAGTGATTATAAATCTTTGATTTTGGATCAGTATCGGGTCCAACTCAATATGGGGAAAACCTATCTTCGTTCTGTTCCCTTTTCTGACTTAAAAGCCTTTGAAACGATTTTTTCTAATCTTCCGCAAAGACTTCACCTCCAATTGGCCAACAGTTCAACGGTGCGCTACGCCCAGCTTTTTGATATACCTCAGCAGGCAGAGGTCTTTTGCAATCGAGGAACCAGTGGCATTGACGGGTCAACGGCTACTGCTATAGGGGCCGCTTTGATCAATCAAAACCCCAGCCTATTGGTTACGGGAGATCTCAGTTTCTTTTATGACATTAATGGATTGTGGAACGATCACATTCCCTCCAATTTTAGGGTTATTTTGATCAATAATCAGGGAG
>CAJXEG010000053.1 GCA_913052425.1 uncultured Flavobacteriaceae bacterium
CCATAAAGACGCCATTGATCGCTTTATTGATCAAGCCCTGGAGGAAGACATCGAAGGGGGTGACCACAGCAGCAACGCTTGTTTTAATGAGGAATTAGAAAGGGAGGCTGTTTTAAGGGTCAAAGGCGATTGTGTGATTGCCGGCATCACACTGGCCGAAAAGATATTCCATCGTTACGATGCTTCGTTGAACATCAGCCCTTTGGCCAAAGACGGCGAAAAGCTGGAGCAGGGCGCCCAAGCCTTCCTGGTCAAAGGCAAAGCCAAATCCCTTTTGGCTACGGAGCGATTGGTGTTGAACTGTATGCAAAGAATGAGTGGAATCGCGACCCTCTCCCGTCAACTCAGTCAAAAAATTCAACACACACATTGTAAAATTCTCGACACCCGCAAGACCACGCCCGGCTTCCGTTATCCAGAAAAATGGGCGGTCGCTATCGGTGGGGGTCACAACCACCGCATGGGCTTGTTTGATGCGATCATGATCAAAGACAACCATATCGATTTTTGTGGCGGCCTGGCTCAAGCCTTGGAAAAAACCAAAGCTTATTTGGCGCAAAATGCTCTAAAGATACCTGTCATCGTGGAGGTAAGAAATACCCTTGAGATCGATCAGGTCATGCGTTTTCCTTGGGTAAAAAGAATCCTTTTAGACAATATGTCTCCCGAAGTTTTGACAGAAAACATCAAAAAAATAGACGGGAAGTTCGAAACTGAGGCCTCGGGGAATATCACCGCCCAGCATTTGGTTTGCTATGCCGAAACCGGAGTGGATTATGTATCCATGGGAGCGCTTACCTATGCTGCGGTTCCCATCGATTTGAGTTTAAAAGCCGTATAAAGTTTCCCTCTATATTTGCTATATTTGTGTAATTCCAAGCTATGAAATACAAAAGAATCCTTCTGAAGTTAAGTGGTGAAGCGCTGATGGGTAATCAAAACCACGGTATTGATCCTGTGAGGCTCAATGAGTATGCCACTGAAATCAAGGAAATTCAAAAGACGGGAACTGAAATCGCCATCGTTATCGGTGGCGGAAATATTTTCAGGGGAGTTTCTGGAGCCAGCAAAGGTATGGATCGCGTTCAGGCCGATTATATGGGAATGCTCGCTACGGTCATTAACGGTTTGGCGCTACAAAGCGCATTGGAAAACAACGATGTTCCAACCAGATTGCAAACGGCCATCAAAATCGAAGCCATTGCAGAGCCTTTTATCAAAAGAAGGGCCACGCGTCATCTGGAAAAAGGAAGGGTCGTTATTTTTGGATCGGGAACGGGAAACCCCTATTTCACAACCGATTCTGCCGCGGTGCTGCGCGCCATAGAAATCAATGCCGATGTGATATTAAAGGGAACACGAGTAGATGGCATCTACAATGAAGACCCCGAAAAAAACAAAGAAGCCATCAAGTTTGACACCCTATCATTCGACGATGTACTGAAAAAAGGACTCAAGATCATGGATACCACTGCTTTTACCTTGAGTCAGGAAAACAAGCTGCCCATTATTGTTTTTGATATGAATACCAAAGGAAACCTTAGTAGAATAATAAAGGGCGAAAACATAGGAACCCGAGTCGATCTTTAAATTTTCACCAAAATGAACGAAGAAATCATTATCATCACCGAAACTGCAAAAGAGAGCATGGATTTGTCTGTCAAACATCTGGAAAAAGAACTGCTCAACATCAGAGCAGGAAAGGCAAACCCCGTCATGCTGAACGCTGTCATGGTAGAATACTACGGTACTCCCACTCCTCTCAACCAAGTAGCCAACGTGAATACCCCCGACGGAAGAACGCTGAGCATTCAACCCTGGGAAAAAGCATTATTGCCAGAAATCGAAAAAGGGATTTTAGAAGCCAATTTGGGCTTTAACCCTATGAACAATGGAGAATCTCTGATCATCAATATCCCACCATTGACAGAAGAGCGCAGAAGAGAATTGGTCAAATTGGCAAAAACAGAAGCTGAAAACTCCAAAATCGCCATCAGAAATGCGCGAAAGGATGCCAACAACGAAATCAAAAAAACCGACAGCTCCGAAGACCTTCAAAAAAATGCTGAGATTGACATTCAAGAATTGACCGATCAATACATCGTTAAAGTAGACGGTATCTTAAACGTCAAAGAAAAAGAAATATTAACGGTATAGTAGGCCCAACGCTGGTGATGTCAGTAGAGAATGAAGCGTAAAAAACAAAATTTCTGGGGTACTGTTGCGAACTTGATCCTGAGAAACCGCTTTTTGATCATCGGGGGCATCGTGCTGGTAACCCTTTTTTTTGGCACTCAGTGGAAACACATGCGGTTTACCTTTACTGAGGCCAACCTACTTCCCAGTACCCATCCCGAAAACATTCAATACGATACGTTTGTAGAGACCTTTGGTGAAGAAGGAAATTTGATGGTGATCGCCCTTAAAGAGGAACAATTTTTTGAACCCCAAACCTTTGAAAAATGGATTGCCCTCAACGATAAAATCGAATCCTACCCAGAGGTGGAATTTACCTTATCTACAAACAACGTACAGGAGTTGGTAAAGGACGAAGACCTCAAATCATTTGTGCTAAAATCGGTTTTTGATGTTGCGGATTACAAGCCTTCCGAGATTGAAAAATTCAAACAAAAACTGCTTTTAGAACTTCCATTCTACAAAAACATACTTTACGACTCAGATGGTCAAACGATTAGATCGGCCATTTATATGGACAAAAAAATCGTCAATACCGTACAGCGAAAAGATTTTATTTTCAATACTTTCATCCCTTTGATCACTGCTTTTGAAAAGGAAACGGGCTTGGATGTCAAAATCTCTGGCATGCCCTATATCAGAACGTTGAACGCACAGAATATCGTGGACGAAATCGGCGTTTTTGTCATTTCGGCCATGTTGCTCACCAGTTTGATCTTTTTTCTTTTCTTCCGATCATTCAGAGCCACCTTCATCTCCATGTTTGTGGTTTTGATTGGGGTCATGTGGGCCTTTGGAATTTTGGGATGGCTCCGTTATGAAATCACCATACTCACCGCACTGATCCCCCCATTGATCATCGTTATCGGGGTGCCCAACTGTATTTTTCTGATCAACAAATACCAACAGGAAGTTGCCAAACACGGGAACAAAGCCAAGTCCTTACAACGGGTGATAATGAAAATTGGGAATGCCACGCTGATGACCAATCTGACCACCGCCTCGGGTTTCGCTACTTTTATTTTGACCGACAGTAAAGTTTTAAAAGAGTTTGGAATCGTTGCCTCGATCAATATCATCGCCATCTTTCTTCTTTCGCTGTTGATCATTCCGGTTGTTTACAGTTTTATGTCTCGCCCCAGTAAAAAACACCTCAAGCACCTCAAAAGCCATTACCTGAAAACGTTTGTAAAATGGATGGAGAACAAGGTGAGGTTTAAGAGGATCAATGTTTATGTCATTTCCCTTATCGGTTTGATCATGGGCATCATCGGCATTTATCAAATCAATATTTCGGGGAGCATCATTGAGGACATGCCCAAAAAATCTGAGTTTTTTAAGGACATCCTTTTCTTTGATGACGAATTTAACGGTATCGTGCCTGTAGAAATTATTGTCGATACCCGTCGTAAGGGAGGCGCAACACGACTCTCCACGCTCAAAAGAATTGAAAAACTCGAACAATACATCAATGAAATTCCTGAAATGTCTCAACCCATCTCATCGGTCAGTGGTGTCAAATTCATCAAACAAGCCTATTATAACGGCAATCCCAACTATTACAAACTTCCCACATCTCAGGAAAATTCTTTTATTGCCCGCTACCTCAAAAACGTAAAAGGATCATCGGGATTGATGCAGAATTATATCGACAGTACTGCTCAATTCAACAGGGTAACGACTTTTATGAAAGACATCCCCACAGAGCGAATCGAAGAAATTGAAGAAGATTTGGTAAAAGAAATCGATAAAATATTTCCCCCCGATCGCTATCAGGTCAAGCTGACCGGGAAAACCTTGTTGTACCTCAAGGGCACCCATTATCTGATCCGCAATTTGATCATTTCCCTATCGCTGGCCATTTTACTGATTGCGCTGTTTATGGCCTATATGTTCCGATCATTTAAAATGATTGTCATTTCATTAATTCCCAATTTATTGCCACTGATCATCACCGCGGGTGTTATGGGATTCTCAGGTATTCCCCTCAAACCCTCCACCATTTTGGTCTTTAGCATTGCTTTTGGAATTTCGGTAGATGATACCATTCACTTTTTGGCCAAATATCGGCAGGAGTTGATCGCCAACAAGTGGAAAATCAAAACCGCGGTCTATGTCGCATTGAGGGAAACAGCGGTGAGTATGTTTTATACGTCGATCGTATTGTTCTTTGGATTTGCGGTATTTATGAGTTCCAATTTTGGCGGGACGGTAGCCTTGGGAGGCTTGGTTTCGGTCACCTTGCTGTTTGCCATGCTGGCCAATTTGATTCTCCTGCCTTCACTGCTGATTTCATTGGAAGACACAGTGAGCAACGAGAAGGTATTAAAAGCACCAAAAATCAATATAGTCCCGGAGGAGGGCAGAAAAAAATCCTAAATCTATTCTGTAAATAAGCCTATCTTTGCGCTGAAAATTAAAGAGCATGAAACACCTTCGATTAGCCGAATTATTGAGTCAACCCAAAAAACACGATACTGTAACGGTCAGGGGTTGGGTAAGGACATTTCGTGCCAACCGATTCATTGCCCTTAATGACGGCTCCACCATCGAAAACCTCCAATGTGTTGTAGATTTCGAAAACACCGATGAAAGCCTACTGAAGAAAATCAACACAGGTGCGGCGGTTGAGATTACGGGTCAACTCGTTGAGAGCATGGGCAAGGGTCAATCCCAAGAGGTATTGGTCGAAACCATCGAAATCGTCGGTGAGGCCGATCCGGATCACTATCCCATTCAACCCAAAAAACACAGTTTTGAATTTTTACGAGAAAAGGCACATTTGCGGGTAAGGACAGCCACTTTTAGTGCGGTGATGCGCATTCGCTCGGTGCTTTCTTTTGCTATCCATCAATTTTTTCAGGACAAAGGCTTTTGCTATGTCCATACGCCCATCATCACCGGTAGTGATGCCGAAGGTGCGGGAGAAATGTTTCGGGTATCGGTTTTAGACCCCCAAAATCCTCCGGTTGACGCCGATGGCGCTGTAGATTTCAAACAAGACTTTTTTGGAAAAGAAACCAACCTGACCGTATCGGGTCAACTCGAAGCCGAGACCTATGCCCAAGGACTGGGAAATGTCTATACCTTTGGGCCCACTTTTAGAGCCGAAAATTCGAATACCTCGCGTCACCTGGCTGAGTTTTGGATGATCGAACCCGAAATGGCTTTTTACGATTTAAACGACAATATGGATTTGGCGGAGGAATTCATCAAATACACCTTGGTGTATATTTTGGAAAAATGCGAAAAAGATTTGCTTTTTCTCGATCAACGTTTGGCTAATGAAGAAAAAACAAAGCCCCAGAACCAAAGAAGTCCCATGGGCTTGATGGAAAAAATAAAATTTGTCGTTGAAAACGAATTCAAGCGGGTTTCCTACACCGAGGCCATCGATATTCTCAAAAATTCAAAACCCAACAAAAAGAAAAAATTCGATTATTTAGTCGAAGAATGGGGAACGGACTTGCAGAGTGAGCACGAGCGTTATCTAGTAGAAAAACACTTTAATGCCCCGGTAATACTCTATGATTACCCCGCCAAAATCAAAGCCTTTTACATGCGGATGAACCAGGATCAAAAAACCGTTCGCGCGATGGACATTCTCTTTCCCGGTATAGGCGAAATCGTGGGAGGATCACAAAGAGAAGAGCGACTTGAGGTATTAGAAGCGCGAATTAAAGCATTGGGAATCGATGCCGAGGAGCTTTGGTGGTATTTGGACTTAAGGCGTTTTGGAAGCACTCCACACAGTGGGTTTGGACTTGGATTTGAACGTTTGGTACTTTTTGCCACAGGCATGTCCAACATCAGAGATGTCATTCCTTTTCCACGTACTCCACAAAACGCATCGTTTTAATACTTAATGCTCCCTTGACTTTTTTTATCTTTATGAAAGCTATTTCATAATATGTTAAAACAACAGCTCCAAATAAAGCTTTCTCAGAAACTGTCTCCTCAACAAATTCAGTTGATGAAGCTCATTCAATTGTCCACTTTGGACTTGGAGCAACGCATTCAATCAGAAATTGGCGAAAACCCCGCCTTGGAAAAAGGTAAAGAGGTGGATGAAAATGAATTGGAGGCCAACGACCCTTACGACGACTATCAGAACGATCAAAAAATAGATACCGACGATATTGACATCGACGCCTATTTGAGTGAGGACGAAATCCCCAACTACAGAATACAATCCAACAACCAATCGCCTGACGATGAAAATAGAGAGATTCCCTTTTCGGGAGGAACCAGTTTTCACGAACATTTGGAAAATCAATTGCAAAATTTGATCCTTACGGCCGAGGAACGACCCATTGCGGAATTCCTCATTGGCAGTATCGACAACAGCGGTTACTTGAGAAGGTCGGAGGAGGACATTATCGACGATTTGGCTTTTACCCAAAACATAATCGTAGAGCTTACAAAACTGAAAAATATCCTCAGAAAAATTCAGTCCATGGATCCCCCCGGTGTAGGAGCCAGAAGCCTTCAGGAATGCCTGTCCATCCAATTGGCCAGAAAAGAAAAAGACCGTCCTGAGGTGGAATTGACCCGTAAAATCATTGATACTGCCTTTGACGAATTTTCTAGAAAACACTATCAGAAACTCCAAGACCGATTCCACCTAACAGAAGACGAATTGCGTGGGGTTTTTGATGAAATCGCCAAGCTGAACCCAAAACCTGGCGGAGCCATTTCCGAGAGTAATCAAAACAATCACATTGTCCCGGATTTTATTTTAACCATTGAAAACGGAACCCTAAAGGTTTCTCTGAACAGGAGAAATGCCCCTGAACTGAGAATTTCCAAAAATTATAAGGAAATGCTTTCCGGCTATGCCCAGGCACCCAACAAAAACAAATCACAACAGGAGGCTGTGCTTTTTATCAAACAAAAGCTGGATGCTGCCAAATGGTTTATCGATGCCATAGAACAAAGACACCAAACCCTTTACCTCACCATCAATGCCATCGTGGACTACCAGAGTGCTTATTTTTTGACCGGGGACGAACAAAAGCTTAAACCCATGATCTTAAAAGATATTGCCGATAAAATCGAAATGGACATCTCAACCGTTTCCCGGGTGGCCAACAGCAAATATATCGACACTCCCTATGGGGTAAAGCTGTTAAAAAGTCTTTTTTCTGAAGGTATGAAAAATGAAGAGGGAGAGGATGTTTCGACCATTGAGATAAAAAACATACTGGAAAAACTCATATCGAACGAAAACAAAAAGAAGCCCTTGGCCGATCAAGCCCTCTCTGCTTTACTCAAAGAAAAGGGCTACTCTGTGGCACGTAGAACGGTGGCCAAATACCGCGAGCAAATGGACATTCCTGTCGCGCGGCTCAGAAAATCAATCTGATCAAAGAATATAAAAAATCAAGCCCAATTTGAGGGTTTGGAGTTGTGGATGCCCTCCATCGATAAGCTTTACGTTGGATTTGTAGATGGAATTGAGATCGTATTCAACAAACATATTCCACGTATTGTAGCCCATAGACAGAAAAACCGCAGTGTTGTTTTTTCTGATAAAATCACTTACAAAGGACTTACTGTAAAAGGGATGGTAGTGTTCGGAAAACTTAAGTTGGTATTTCAGTCCACCATATACCCGCCAAAAATCTGTTTTGTCGGGTGTAGAAGTGCGAAATCGAAATGAAAGAGGAACAACAAGAGAGGAATAGGTCTGGCGGTTTTCTTCGTTTTCTTCGATGGAAAAAATATCATTTTCACCTTGTGAATCCATATGGAGGTTGGAAATCAATCGGTTGTTGGCATATCCGAGGCCCAAGCCTATTGCTGTTCGTCTGCTGGCACTCAGGGGGATGTCCCGTACAAAACCAACTTGGAAATTGTTTGAAAACCCATTTTGTTTGAATCCACTGATGTTTTCCTGTTGCAGTTGCAAGCCAAAGCTGATGTAGAATTGGTCTTCCCTGTATTTTGTGGACAAGCTGTCTAGTTGGGCGGTGGCATTCCACCCCCAAAATAAGACGCCAGCAAAAAACAATAGTCTTAGGGACATTTTTGTTATGATTTCACTACTAAAATAATCTACTCAAAACTATGGTGAAAAAAAAAGTGCCCCAAAGGGCACTTTTTATCTTATCTGTAGGAAAATTAATCAATGTTTTGAGAGTAATCTCCTACACGGGTAGTGTAATTGATCTTTAAAGCATTTACTTTTCTGAGTTCTTGTTTGATGTCAGAAATCAGCCCCATTTTGGTATCACCATCTACTTTTAGGGCAGTGGTCAATACATTTTGGAGTTCCTGTCTTTTGGAAGCACGCTCAGACAAAACAAAGGCACCGACTTCGGAAACCGTTGCAAACTTATCGTTGAGCTGGATTCGAGGTTGGGATCCGTACTTTTCGGTATAGCGGCTTGAGGGCTCTCCGGCGTAGATGTACATCACACGATCCTTCTTGTCCAATTTCTGAATTTGATCTGCAGCAGGCAATTGATTTTTGACCATCAGGGTACTGTCTCTCATCACCGTAGCCACCATAAAAAAGAACAACAACATGAAAACGATATCGGGTAAAGATGCCGTAGATATTGCGGGTAGATCTCCTCCTTTTTTCTTTTTAAA
>CAJXEG010000054.1 GCA_913052425.1 uncultured Flavobacteriaceae bacterium
AATAGAATTGCTAAAAGGATTACACTGAGTTTTCTGAGGTTAAAACTGTGGTTCTCAGAACTTTCAAAAAGAATTGTTGTGGAGATATGTAGGATCATACCCACCACCCAAGCGGTGATCTCAAATTGATTTTTGATCAAAGATGGGGTATGGGTCATTAACAAATTACCGATGGGTGTCATCAAGGAAAACAACAGGAGTGCAGACCATTTGATTTTGACAGATATTTTTGTGTTTTCCATCATTAAGTACAGTATGACGCCGATGGGGATTTTATGTATGATGATTCCGTATGTTAACTCCATTTGATACGATAAAGGAATTCCCTCTACAAGCGCGTGTAAGCTTAAACTTATCCATAAGGTCAGCGGAAAAATATTTGATGCACTTGGATGATAATGCCCGTGTTCTGCCCCTTTGGAGAAATATTCCAACACAATCTGGAATAAAATTCCGCCCATCACATAAACAGACAGTTGTTTGTCTCCTTCTGAAAATATTTTGGGGAACAATTCAAAAACAGTAATTCCCAAAAGAAAGGCTCCACTAAATGATAGGATTAACTTTAGTCCAAGGGTTTTTATAAAGGGGAAAAATCGGGCAAACATTACCCCTGCCATGGCTCCTATAAAGGGGAGACTCAAGAGCCAGTAATCATAAAGCGACATACAGTAATTTAAATCTTTTAATAATGCTAAAAATAGTACTTTTAGCGCGAATTACTTTGGATGGAGAATAATTTTAAAATGATGGCCAAGACCTTTTACGGGATGGAAAAACTCTTGGCTGAAGAGTTGAAGCAACTCGGGGCGACCGAGGTTTCGGAAGGCAATCGATTGGTGCATTTCACGGGGGATAAAGGTTTTATGTATAAAGCGAATCTTTGTCTGCGTACCGCATTAAAAATTTTGAAACCCATTTTTCAGTTTCGAGCCGAGAACGAAAGTGTGCTTTACGAAAAGCTCTATCAATATGATTGGAATACTATCCTCTCACCAGATCAGACTTTCGCTATTGATAGTGTAGTTCATGGAAAGGTATTCAATCACTCGCTCTATGTTACTCAGCGCTGTAAAGATGCTATCGTAGACCGCTTTAGAAAGGATAATGGCGAAAGACCTACGGTAGATACTCGTCATCCGGACATACGATTACATCTTCATATTTTTGATCAAAAATGCAGTTTATCTCTAGACACTTCCGGTCGCTCCCTTCACCACAGGGGCTATCGATCCCTAACCAATATTGCACCGATCAACGAAGTGCTGGCTGTTGGTATCATCATGTTGTCCGACTGGGATCAAAGAACCGATTTTATGGATCCCATGTGTGGCAGTGGAACGTTCCTTATTGAGGCTGCCATGATGGCTTGTAAAATACCCGTAAACCTCAATCGCAATGTTTTTGCCTTTGAAAAATGGAAAGATTGGGACGAGAGCCTGTTTGAAAAGATTAAAAAGTCAAAACTCAATAGCGTCGTTTCTCCAGTAGGTAAAATTTATGGTTTTGACAAAGCCCCCTCCGCCATCGAAAAGGCCACCAATAATATTAAAAATGCCGGGTTAGAGGATTTTATACAAGTCAACAGAGCCAACTTTTTTAATTCTCAAAAAATGGGTGATAGTCCACTTCACCTTTTAACCAACCCTCCTTATGGAGAACGTTTGGAGGGAGATATCAATACATTATACAAAAATTTTGGAGATACTCTGAAACGTTCCTACCCCAATACTCAGGCATGGATCATCAGTTCAAATTTTGAGGCTCTAAAGTTTTTTGGACTGCGTCCCACTAGAAAAATCAAACTTTTTAATGGAAAGTTGGAGACGCGTTTGTGTAATTTTCCCATTTACGAGGGAACCAAAAAAATCCACAAACTCAAAAATCAGGACAGCAAGCCCCCTGAAAATTAAAGCTTAACGGGAATGGCGTATGTCAGGGTATAATTGAAGCCGGCTCCCCAAACATTTTCATCGGTTTTTTTGTTAAAACCGGGTATGTGTAAATTGTCAAAGTTGTCAGGACGGGTGTCGCTCATCAATCTATTGAGCCTCATGCTGAATCCCAAATAAAGATTATTGATCATTTTTACTTTAATTCCCGCGACAATCTCTAACCATCGGGCCGACAGTGCATCTTGTTCCCTAATTTCAGGGCCTTTTTTTATGACTTCCGTAGTCCAATAGTGATTGATCTGATAAGGCTCGTACTCATTTACTTTCTGTTTGTGGAAACTATTTCCTATGCGCATTCCCAAATAAATGGCATTGTTCATTCCTTTCCAGTTTTTGTACATATTATAATCAAACCCTAGTTTTATGTAAGTTCCCGTAGTGGTGAAATTGATTTGTTCTGACTGTTGTGTTTTTCGTTCATTGCCCAACTCAATGGCACCGTAAAACTCAGAAAATAGTCTGATGTCTCCCACCAATTCTAATCCAAAAAAGTCTTTGTCCAATTGCGCCATTACGGGTTTGGACAAATCCATACCAAAGCGAATGGTATAGGGCTTCTTTTCCCTTTTCTTGAGGGTATCAACCACTTCCTCTTCCACAAGCTCTTGAGCAGTAGTCCAATAAACAGGCGCCAGTAGACTAATGATAAATAGCCAAATGTGAATTTTCTTCATCAGATAAGGTGTCTCTTATTTTTTCAACGCTTTTGATCCATCCCTCACCCTGGGTGAGTTTATATTGGAAAGGATTTTCAAAAACAAAGGTGGATTTGTATCCACAGGCTCGATTGATATAGGTGTCAAATTGACGGTGATTGATTTGTAGTGAGTCACTCAGTAGGGTCGGGGAGGAGGTGCGTAATGTAAATTCGTACTGTGTAAATTCATAATTGTTCCTCAATGGAATTGCGATAGAATCTCCTGAGAATGTGGTTAGGCTGTCCACCAGGCCCAAACCTCGTATCAGAAGTTCACTGACTTCTTTTTTGGCTTGTGGGTTTTCGTAATCCTTGAATAAAACAATCATTCTTGGAGTGGCAGGAGTCCCTTCAAGGCAAATATCATCCTTCTCACAGGAAAACAAAATCAGCACCATTAGGAAAATTAAACTTCGGGGGGTCATTGGCTTATATCTTTTCCAAAAGTACGACATTTTCGACATGTTGGGTTTGGGGAAACATATCTATTGCTTGGGAACAAACCAGCCTATATTGTTCTTTCATCAGATACAAATCTCTGGCTTGGGTGGCATGGTTACAACTTACATATACGATTCTTTTGGGTTGCAGAAAAAGTAATTGTTTTATCACAGCAGGGTGCATACCATTTCGTGGAGGATCTGTGATGACCACATCGGCTTTTCCATGGCGATTGACAAAATCTTGATTAAAAACTTTTCGCATATCACCCACTTCAAAAAAGGCATTTTTAATGCTATTTTCTTCAGCATTGCTCCGGGCTGCTTCTATTGCCTCTGGCACCGACTCTACTCCGACTACCTTTCTGCAATCTTTGGCGACAAACTGAGCAATTGTTCCCGTACCGGTGTACAAATCATAAACCAGTTCGTCCCCTTTGAGCCCTCCAAAGTCTCTGGCTATTTTGTATAGCTCATAGGCCTGTTCGGTATTGGTTTGAAAAAAAGATTTGGCATTGATTTTAAAATTCAAGCCCTCCATTTCCTCCGTTATGTAGGTTTTGCCGTCATAACAAATGATCTCTTGATCATAGAGTGTATCGTTGGCCTTACTGTTGATGCAGTAGAGCAATGAAGTGATGTCAAAATTCTTTTTCAAGTGTTCCAGCAGGGCCTCGCGTTGGGCTTTGTTTTCCCTGAAAAACTGAATCAGAACCATAAACTCCCCACGGTTGGAATTGCGAATCATCAGGCTTCGTAAAAAACCTTCTTGATCTCTGGGATTAAAAAAATCAAATTGGTGCTCAAGAGCAAAAGCTTTTACCGTATTTCTGATTTCATTGGCCGGTTCGGGTTGTAAATGACATTGGTGAATGTCGACCACTTTGTCCCACATTCCCGCTTTGTGAAAACCCAATCCTTTTTTTTCGATGATCAAAGATTTGTCAGCAATTTCATCGGCGGTCAGCCAACGTTGATCGGAAAAGGCGTATTCCATCTTATTTCTGTAAAAATAGGGTTGGGGTGCAGGCCGAATAGCATCGATGACCGGCAAGGTCATTCCAGACAAGTTTTTAAGATTGTGCAATACCTCCTTTTGCTTGAAATGCAGTTGAGCCTCATAGCTCATGTTTTGCCATTTACAACCCCCGCAGACACCAAAATGCTCGCATTGGGGTTCGATACGATTCGATGAGGGTTCAAGGATTTCAATCAGATTGGCTTCAAAATACCCTCTTCTTTTTTTATAGGTTTCTACACTGATTTTATCTCCTGGCACCACTCCGGAAACAAAGATAACTTTGCCTTCTTCAGATTTTACCACTCCCTTTCCCCGGGCGGTTATATCGACTACTTCCAAGTTGTTGTATCGCTCCGAAATGAATTTTTTTGCCATGTTGCAAAAATAGGATTGTTTTTTTACCCATTTCACAGATTTTTGGTAAACCATTGCCAAGAATTTGATTTCTGCTTATCAATGTGTTAGGGACTCCGATAAAGTGTAATTATATTCTTATTTTTGTAATGGATTTTTTCAGAAACATTAACTACCATTGAAAATTAATGATGAATACCACACAAAAATCACTTCAGGATTATTATTTGGATTTAGAGGCTAAACACGGTGCACACGATTATCATCCACTGCCGGTTGTATTGGCCAAAGGAAAAGGTGTTTTTTTATGGGATGTAGAGGGTAAAAAGTACTACGACTTTTTATCGGCTTATTCAGCGGTAAATCAAGGGCATTGCCATCCCGAAATTGTGGGAGCCATGAAAGAACAAGCGGAAACCTTAACGCTTACCTCCAGAGCTTTTCACAACAACAAACTGGGAGAATACATGAAGTACATTACCGAATATTTCGGTTTTGAAAAAGTACTTTGTATGAATACGGGTGCTGAAGGAGTGGAAACGGCCATTAAAATTACCCGAAAATGGGGCTACCAGAAAAAAGGAGTGCCCGAAAATCAGGCGCAAATCATTGTTTGCGATAACAATTTTCACGGGCGTACCTCTACCATCATCTCTTTTTCTACTGATCCCAATTCCAAAGGTAACTTTGGGCCCTATGCCACTGGATTTATCCATGTGCCTTATAATGATCTCGAAGCTTTAGAAGCTGTACTGGAAACCAATCCCCATGTGGTGGGCTTTTTGGTGGAACCCATTCAGGGAGAAGCTGGGGTATTTACTCCTGCGGCAGACTTTATCAAAGGGGCCAAAGCCCTGTGTAAAGAATACAATGTGTTGCTCATAACGGATGAAATTCAAACCGGAATTGGTCGAACCGGATCTTTGTTAGCGGTTTGCGGAAACTGTAGTTGTGAGCATGCTTGCGAACAACAGGTCGACACCTATATCCGTCCTGACATGTTGATACTGGGAAAAGCCATCAGTGGTGGTACTTATCCCGTTTCTGCGGTACTTTGTGATGCTGAGGTGATGGATGTGATTCAGCCTGGTCAACACGGCAGTACTTTTGGAGGTAACCCTTTGGCCGTTACCATTGCCAAAAAAGCTTTGGAGGTAGTGCTCAATGAAAAACTGGCGCAAAATGCCAGACGTTTGGGAGCCATTTTTAGGGAAGAAATGAATCTCTACATTGCCCAAAGTAATATCGTTGAGTTGGTAAGAGGAAAAGGTTTACTCAATGCCATCGTCATCAACGATTCACCCGAAAGTGATACCGCTTGGAACATCTGCTTAAAACTGAGAGACAATGGACTTTTGGCCAAACCAACCCACGGGAATATCATTCGATTCGCCCCACCGTTGGTGATGAGTGAAGAACAGCTCTACGATTGTATCAGAATCATCGTAGAAACCCTAAAAACATTTGAACCTGATTGGTAGTCTTTACCTCCAAATACGCTATAGAATTGATGAAGGTATATTTTGACAATGCAGCCACGACTCCCATACGGAATGAGGTCATTGAATTGATGACCCAAAGCATGTCGACGACTTTTGGAAATCCTTCCTCAACCCACGGTTTTGGTAGAACAGCGAAATCGATGATAGAAACCGCTCGAAAAAGCGTTGCAAAACACCTCAATTGCGAACCACAAGAAATTATTTTTACCTCTGGTGGAACAGAGTCAGACAATATGATATTGCGCTGTGCCGTAAAAGGTTTGGGTGTTAGAACCATTATCTCCTCTTTGGTAGAACACCATGCTGTTTTGCATGCTTTGGATGACTTGGAGAAAGAAGGCCTGAGCATTCATTATGTTGATTTGGATGACAAAGGTTCTCCCAGGTTGGATCATCTGGAAAGTTTACTGAAATCCGATGATACCCTCAAATTGGTCAGTTTGATGCACATCAATAACGAAATAGGCAATAAACTTGATTTGGATCGGGTAGGAGCCCTTTGTAAAGCCAATGGCGCTTATTTTCATACCGATGCAGTGCAAGGGGTGGGGCATTTTACATTTGATCTTAAATCTCAACCCATAGATTTTTTGGCTGCGGCAGCCCACAAGTTTCACGGCCCTAAGGGTGTTGGCTTTGCTTATATCAGAAAAAAGACAGCACTAGACCCCTTTATCGTGGGTGGCCCTCAAGAAAGAGGGCTAAGGGCAGGGACCGAATCGGTCCACAACATCATCGGTTTGCAAAAAGCCATTGAAATGGCCTATGATAACTTAGAGGAGGAAAGGGCTTATATCTTGGGTTTAAAAAAATATTTCATCAGCCAATTAAAGGGATTATTTCCAACTGCCCATTTCAACGGGCTTTCAGGAAATCTGGAGGAGAGTACATACACTTTGGTCAGTGTTGCTATACCCCTGGAGGATTCCAAATCCCAATTGCTTGATTTTCATATGGATATCAAAGGAATTGCATGTTCCAAAGGAAGTGCATGTCAGGCTGGAGCAGATTCAGGATCTCATGTTTTAAGTAACCTCAAACGTTCCAAGGCCATAGAAAAACATCCCTCATTACGGTTTTCTTTTTCCTCTTTCAATACCACAGAGGAAGTGGACTATGTCATTCAGTCCTTGTCTGCGCTTTAAAACCAGACCTTGATTAATTCAGGTTGTATTTTCTAAAAAAAGTGGTTTTGTAAACTGCTTTGTTTCCCACATTGTCCACTACTTCCAATTGGAGTTCATGTTTTGCCAGATCAAAAACTTTATCCGATAAATCATAAGTCAGTAGTTTGCGTTTGGGTTCATATTCAAACAAAACCCATTCCCCGTTGATGGTTCCCCTGTAGGACTTGATCCCTGAAAAATCATCAGAGATTTTTACCTTGATAAACTTGAACTTACTGAGCCATTGATTGGGTCTAAAATTGGATGGAAAAATTTTGGGGGCGACAGAGTCCCTGGCAAGGGTGAAGTCTCCCATATCTTTTACTTTGGTTTTCCAATGGCCTTTATCAAGGGTGGTGGGTAGAAAAGATAGTTTTTTTTCTGTTTTTTTGGCTATAAAAGTTTGCCTTAGTTTTAGCGTGTCCGCTTCATTTGCCTTGAATTGGATTTCATAAGGGTTGTTGAATGGAAACAAATTTGGACCGATACTTATGGTGTTTTTTGCTTCTTCAATTTGTATGATTGCATTTTCAAAAAAAGTTTTTTTGGGGAAATAGACCTCTTTGTTATTCATGGTAAGGATATAATCTAACCGAGGTTCAATCAGTTTACCCTCCAACTTTTTGTTTGGTATTTCCTTTTTGGTTCCTTCTATATACATGATTATACACGAGGAGTTTCCTGAATAATCTTCAAGAACAACCTTTACTTGATAGGATTTCCCCAACTCAACATTAAAGAGACCCTCCGCGTTCATGGACTTCATAAATGTCAAAGGCTTGTGGTTTTGAAAAAACAGTTTTTGGATTTTATTCTTATTTTCTTTGTATTTGGGGTAGTCTATATTGATGAATAATTTTTTGGAATCAGAATAATCCAGTTGGTCAAACTTGAACTGCACAATTTTTTTTCCATTGACTTCCACCTCTGCTATGTAAATTCCGTTTTTGCTGTAACTCAAATTCTGACGGTCAAACATTTGAAGTCCTAGTCCCATTTTTCCAAAGGAGTTTATCATGGGCGTATGGTAAGTGCTGTCATTTACTTTTTGAAGGGGAACCGGTTCTGAGTGGGTCAGGGTAGTATTGTTTTGAGGATAAAACAGAAATAATTTTTGAATTTGAGGTCTTTGACTGTCATTGACTGGCAGGTTGAACAGTAGAGGGTTTAGTGGCTTTTGACTTTTTGTGTCTCTAATTTCAAAATGCAAATGAGGCCCGGATGAGCTTCCCGTATTTCCCGAATAACCAATCACCTCTCCGGCTGCAATGTTAATCTCTTCTTTTTTGGGGAATTGCTGGAGTGTATAAGTCTCCTTTTCGTATTGAATGGATTTGATGTAGGCTTCTATTTTGGGGGCAAACTTTTTCAGATGGGCATATACTGAGGAGGTTTGATCGGGGTGGTCAATGTATACTGTTTTTCCATATCCACCAAGCGATACCCTGAGTCTACTGATGTGACCAGGAGCAATACTTTTAACTTCCCACCCCTCTTTCCCTTGGGTTTTGATGTCGATGCCCAGATGAAAATGCGTACTACGAGGTTCTCCAAAAGTTCCCGATAAGGAGAATGGAATGTCAAGGGGAGGAACCCATTCAATCTTATTTTGACTCCATAAAAGCAATG
>CAJXEG010000055.1 GCA_913052425.1 uncultured Flavobacteriaceae bacterium
AAATAATCAATCTCATTTAATTGGATTTATTTTTATTCCAATGTAACTTCGATATACAAATGTAAGCGGTCTTTATTTAAAATAATGAAAACACCTGAAAAAGTAGTCAACCATATTGTGGCGTGGTTGAAAGATTATCTGAAAAATTCGAAAATGAACGGTTTTGTGGTAGGGGTATCTGGAGGAATTGACTCTGCGGTTACTTCTACACTCTGTAGCCTTACCAATGCACCAGTATTGTGCCTTGAAATGGAAATTCACCAACACCCAAATCAAGTTTCCAGAGCCAAACAGCACATCGATTGGTTGGAGAAAAAGTTTGACAATGTTAGCCATCACAACATTTCTCTTACGGGAGTTTTTGATCGATTTGTAGAGGGGCTACCCGCCACCACCATGAAGGAGGAACAATTGCTCAGTTTGGCCAACACCAGAGCACGACTGAGAATGACCACTTTATATTATTTTGCAGCATTGCACCGTTACTTGGTTGCAGGAACAGGGAATAAGGTGGAGGACTTTGGTGTGGGGTTCTATACCAAATACGGGGACGGAGGGGTCGACCTGAGCCCCATTGCCGATTTACTAAAATCTCAGGTTTATGAACTGGCCCAATACCTCGAAGTAATTGAGCGCATACAAAAGGCTGCTCCTACCGACGGTTTGTGGAGTGACAACAGAACCGATGAAGAACAAATGGGTGCCAATTACAACGACCTAGAGTGGGCCATGGGAGAGCTGGAGCGAAATCCATCTCTCAAAGGGCTGGATCAAAATCAAATGGATATCATTGAAATTTACATGAATTTCAACCGCCAAAACCAACACAAAATGAACCCAATCCCCGTTTGTGAAATTCCAACTCCCCTTTTGATGTAATGGATTGAAAAAAAATTATTAACTTTTAATATTAAAATAATTTGCCCCGAATTATAATTAACCTACTTGTAATTCATCCACAACCTGTTGTGAGGTGCGGATTCAAAACTTTCTTCGCGGATTACGATTTTTTGAATGTTGTCCACGCCGTTGGCGATGTCGATGAAGCCATTAAATACATCAAATCCAACCCGGTAGACATTCTGATCTCAGAAATGTCTTTCACCAACGTGAGTCCCATTGACTTAATAGGTAAAGTCAAAAGTGTAAACCCTGAAATCAACGTGGTTTTGTTAACCACCCAAGATCAGCAAATTTAAAGTGTTCCCCTGTTAAGAGCAGGAGCCATTGGATTTCTGTCTAAAAACATCAAAGCATCGGTCAGAAAACAGTCAATTCCTACAAAAACAGAATGATGCACAAACTCAATGTAAACAATATGTTTGACTTGTATCTCTAGGCCAAAAACATGAATTTAGTTTAAATAACCCGGTGAAGTTTATTGGAGATTATATTTCTTAAACCCTGGTACATTTGGATTTCCCGCAGCGTTTCTTGATTGTCGTCCTGTTCTTTGGTTTCCAATTGGAGTTCAATTATTTTTTGGTCAATCAAGTATCGCCTCATGGATAGGATTGTTTCGCTGACCAGTCGGACGACCTCACTGCCTTTGACTTTGACAAAAACGTTTCTTTTTTCCCAGTCGTGCAATTGATATTGTTCCTCTTTCATGACCAAATCGGTGATGATTTCATTTTGGATCAAATCATCTGTTTGCATGATCTTTTCAAGGTTTAAGTCGCCCTGATCACTCTGGTAAAACTCGATGAGTTTATAGAAAATCTTTTTAAAGGTTTCGTGACTCAATTCAATCTCATCCTGCTGAAGATCCAAAAAAATCTTCTCGTAGACTTTGGCAGAAATCTTTTGGGTTTCCTCTATCAATTCCCCCTGCTCATTGGTGGTCGAAATGGGTTCCTCAAAATCCAACTTTTGATTTCCATAGGTCAAAAGAATGGAAATGATCTGTCTCTCTAACTCAAAAACACGATCGACTTTGGCAGCGAGATCCGTTGTTTTTTTGACCAAAGCAACAGATTCGTTGGGAATAAATTTCTTGGTTGCTTTTTGTTTGTTTTTTTGGTTAATTTGAGCCAAAGCACTGAACAATGCATCCTCTGAGATCTGCATGATCTCGGCACAATTCTGAATGTATATCTCTTGCTTGATCGCATCGGGAATCTTGTGAATACTCTCGACGATCTCCCTGATGATCTCGGCTTTGCGGATGGGATCATTTTTTCCCTCGTCAGAGAGCAATGACGCTTTGAATTGGATAAAGTCCTTGGACTGTTCCTCCAAAAAATTATTAATTTCCTCGGTAGGACGTGATTGGGCAAAACTGTCGGGGTCATCCCCTTCGGGAAAAGTGCATACCCTTACATTCATGCCTTGCTCCAAAATCAAATCTATCCCCCTGAGGGATGCTCGGAGTCCAGCCGCATCTCCGTCAAATAAAACAACAATATTGGAGGTCAAACGATTGATCATGCGGATTTGATCCACTGTCAGTGCGGTTCCTGAAGAGGAGACCACATTGGTGATCCCCGATTGATGCATCTGGATGACATCGGTATAACCCTCAACCAAATAACAAACATCGTTTTTGGCTATGCTTTGTTTGGACTCAAAAATTCCGTACAGTGCCTTACTCTTGTTGTAAATTTCACTTTCGGGTGAATTGAGGTATTTTGCTATTTTGTTATTTTGGGACAATATTCTTCCCCCAAAGCCCTGAACCCTACCCGACATACTGCGGATTGGAAAAATAACCCTAGCTCTAAAACGATCAACTTGCCGATCCTCATTGACTATGACCAAACCTGTTTTTTCTAAAAAATCCAATTTATAGCCTTCCTTTTGGGCCTGCTTACTCAGTGCATCATAGGAATCGGGGGAATAGCCCAAGGCAAATTTTTTCAAGCTTTCGTCTTTGAAACCTCGCTCTTTGAAATAGGTCAAACCTATGGATTTTCCCGCTTCGGTCTCCCAAAGGTTTTTTTCGAAAAAGGCCGCAGCATATTGTACAACCAAAAACATACTCTCCTTGGTATCTTTGATTTGCTTTTCCTCCGGCGTTTGCTCCGTTTCTTCTATTTCTATATTGTATTTTTTGGCCAAGTAGCGTATGGCCTCAGGATAAGTAAAGTGTTCGTGCTCCATCAAGAAGGCGATGACATTGCCCCCTTTTCCACTACTGAAATCTTTCCAAATTTGCTTGGCAGGAGAAACCATAAAGCTCGGGGTTCTCTCTTGAGTAAAAGGGCTTAATCCTTTAAAATTGGCTCCCGACTTTTTCAAGGTCACATACTCACCAATCACCTCCTCCAGTCGAGCGGTTTCGTATACTTTGTCAATGGTACTTCTTGAAATCAAATCAAAGGAAATATTTCTATAAAAATAAAATTATATGGGCATTGGGCAAAACCCCACCAGTCAAATTCAAGTTTTGTGATCTAAATGCTGCGCTCAATCACATAATTGAGCATCAACTCCAAAGAATCTCGGTAAGTATTTTTGGGAAAGGTTTTGAGTATCTCGATGGCGCGAACGCGGAAATACTCCATTTTTTCTTCGGCAAATTCAAGCCCACCTGCTTCTTTGATCCTTTGGATGGCCTCGCGTACTCTTTTTTTGTCTTTGTTGTGGTTTTTGACCGTATTGATCAACCATTTTTTATTGGAACGATCCATTACATTGAGGGCATGGATCATGGGCAGGGTCATCTTTTGCTCTTTAATGTCGATCCCGGTAGGCTTGCCTATTTTTTGCTCTGAATAATCAAATAAATCGTCTTTGATCTGAAAAGCCATCCCCAAGAGTTCACCAAACTTGTGCATTTTGGCGACCTTCTCATCTTCGGCATCAACCGACTTGGCCCCCATAGCGCAGCAAGCAGCAAGTAAGGTTGCTGTTTTTTGGCGTATGATTTCATAATAAATTTCTTCCGTTATGTTAAGGTTTCTGGCCTTTTCGATCTGTAAAAGCTCTCCCTGACTCATTTCCCGTACCGCAACAGAGATGATTTTCAGCAAATCAAAATCTTCATTTTCTATCGAAAGCAACAACCCCTTGGAGAGCAGGTAATCCCCCACCAAAACCGCAATTTTGTTTTTCCACAGCGCATTGATGGAAAAGAATCCCCTGCGCTGATTGCTGTCATCCACCACATCGTCGTGTACCAGTGTAGCAGTATGGATCAATTCGATAACCGCTGCCCCTCGGTAAGATCTTTCATTTATTTTGCCCTTGCCCAGCATTTTGGCAACCAGAAAAACAAACATGGGACGCATTTGCTTACCTTTTCTATTGACAATAAAGTGAGTAATTCTATTGAGTAAAGCGACCTTGGAAGACATGGAGGTCTTGAACTTTTTTTCAAAAAGCTCCATTTCCTCATAAATGGGTTCCTTTATTCGCTCTACAACTTTCATTTCATCTCAAAGATACCACTATTCATTCAGGAAATACAATCTACACCCGTTCTGCTTTATTGGCCAACTGACCACAGGCGGCATCAATATCTTTACCTCTTGATCTTCTGATTGTAACGGTGATTCTTTCGGCTTCCAAAGCCGTTTCGTAAGCCTTGATTCTGTCTTTTTCTGCCTGTAAGAACTGGTCATCTCCAATGGGATTGTATTCTATCAAATTTACTTTACAAGGCGAAATTTTACAAAAGTCGACCAGAGCGTTGATGTCTTGATCATCATCATTGATGCCTTTCCAGACAACGTATTCGTAGGTGACGGCTTTTGCTGTTTTTTTATACCAATATTTGATGGCATGGGCAAGATCTTCGAGGGGAAATTTTTCTGCAAAAGGCATCAATTTCTCCCTCACACTTTGCCGGGCACTGTGGAGAGAAACGGCCAAACCAAAGCGCACTTGGTCATCGGCCATTTTCATCATCATTTTGGGAATTCCCGAGGTAGAGACTGTGATTCGAGAGGGAGACATACCCAATCCCTCTGACTGGGTGATTTTATCAATAGCATTGATCAGATTTTTGTAGTTCATCAGGGGCTCTCCCATTCCCATAAACACGATGTTGGACAGTGGTCGGTCAAAATACAAACGGCTTTGCTGATCCATGGCGACCACCTGATCATAGATTTCGTCGGCATTGAGGTTTCGCATTCTTTTGATTTTGGCAGTAGCACAAAATTTACAGTCCAAGCTACACCCTACCTGAGAAGAAACACAAGCAGTAGTTCGGGTTGCGGTGGGAATCAGAACCGATTCAACCACCAAATTGTCGTGCAGTTTTACCGCATTTTTGATGGTTCCATCATTGCTTTTTTGTTGCTGATCTATATCGATATGGTTGATCACAAAATGGGCTTCCAACAAGGCTCTGGTCGATTTTGAAAGATTGGTCATCCCTTCAAAATTGTGAATGCCCTTTTGCCACAACCACTGGTATACCTGATTGCCACGAAAAGCTTGATCTTGATTTTCGGTAAAAAAATCCCTGAGATTCTCGAGTGACAGGGAACGAATGTCCTTTTTTGTTTCGGGTTTCATCAACGCTATCGTTCAAAAATCCTCTTCATAGGACTTCTATTGCTGTTATATGATGAGCATGGCATCACCGTAAGAATAAAAGTTGTATTTATTCTTGATGGCTTCCTTGTAGGCTTCTTTGATAAAATCAACATCGGCAAATGCGGAAACCATCATCAATAATGTGGATTTTGGCGTATGAAAATTGGTAATCATACAATTGGCAATAGAGAAATCATAAGGAGGAAAAATAAACTTATGTGTCCATCCCTGATAAGGATTGAGGGTACCCATAGAGGATACGGACGACTCCAAACCTCTCATAACAGTGGTTCCCACAGCACAGATTTTCCGATTGGTCTTCAATGCATTATTGACCATGTTAGCGGCATCTTGAGTGATGATCAACTCCTCGGAGTCCATTTTGTGTTTGGAAAGATCTTCCACCTCGACAGGACTGAAAGTTCCCAGTCCGACGTGTAAGGTCAATTCCGCCAGATCAATCCCTTTGATTTGAAGTCTTTTGATCAAATGCTTTGAAAAATGGAGCCCTGCAGTAGGGGCTGCAACGGCGCCTTCATGTTTGGCGTAAATGGTTTGATAGCGCTCCTCATCTTCCTCCTCAATGGGACGGTTGATGTATTTTGGAAGCGGAGTTTGACCCAATTCTTTGAGCCTAGATCGAAATTCACTGTAGGAACCGTCAAAGAGAAAACGAAGGGTTCTCCCTCTGGAGGTGGTATTATCAATGACCTCGGCAACCAAGCTCTCGTCGTTTCCGAAATAGAGTTTATTTCCAATTCTAATTTTTCTTGCCGGATCAACCAAGACATCCCACAATCGTTGTTCTTCATTGAGTTCTCTCAACAAAAAAACCTCAATTCTGGCTCCCGTTTTCTCTTTGTTTCCAAAAAGTCTGGCAGGAAAAACTTTAGTATTGTTCAATACCATTACATCACCCTCATCGAAAAAGTCAATTACATCTTTAAAGGTATGATGACTGATGGTCTCTTCAGCACGATTGAGCACCATCAAGCGGGATTCGTCTCTTCCCGCAGAGGGTCTTTGTGCCAATAACATACTGGGAAGGTCAAAACTAAAGTCTGATAATTTCATGGTTAATATTTTTTTGCCCTGCAAATATAGTGTCTTTAGGGGGGGGGTGTCAAGTAAAAGGTGATAAAAAAACTAAATGATATTTTGATCAAAGTCTATTTTCCTCAGATCTTCCCAAAAATCTGGATAAGACTTAGAAACTACCCCAGCATTGTTGATGTTGATGGGTACTTTTAATGCCATCGGAGCAAAAGCCATCGCCATTCTGTGATCGTTATAGGTGTCTATGAAAATATTTTTATTGATATTTCCGGTATTGACAAGCTCCAAGCTTCTGTCGGTAATTTTCACCTTGGCTCCCAGCTTTTCGATTTCAATTTTCAGTGCAGCCAAACGATCTGTTTCTTTTATTTTCAGCGTGTGCAGGCCCGTGAGCTTACAATCAATATTAAGCCCAAGGCAGGTAACCGCAATGGTTTGCGCCAAATCGGGAGTGTTTTTCAGATTGATCATTATGTAATTGGGGAGGGTAAAATCGGCTGTTTTGGAAAGCGTAATTTTTCCATCGGAATGGGTGGTTTTTACTCCAAATTTTTGATAAATCTCAGTGAGGGCAGCATCGCCTTGTCTACTTTCTTGAAAATAACTGTTTAAAGTGATCTCACTTCTAAGCGCCAAAGCCACAATTGAATAAAAATAGGAGGCAGAACTCCAGTCAGACTCAACTGTCCATTGGTTGGTTTCAATTTTGGAGGCGGGTTGTATGGCGATTTGGTTTCCGTCGAAGGCGGTCTCAAAACCCAATTGATCCATGATGCGCTGGGTCATTTTGATGTAGGGAACCGAAGTGGTTTCTCCTACCAGATCGATTTTCAATCCATTCTTTAGTGATGGAGCAATCAGCATCAAAGCCGAAATATACTGACTGCTGATGTTTGCAGGTAAGGCAACTCGATTGATCTTAATTTCCTTTCCTTTGATGATCAAGGGGGGAAAACCAACCTCCTTTTCATAGGTGATGTCTGCTCCCAAGCTATTCAATGCATCAACCAGTAGTTTTATCGGACGTTCTTGCATTCTTTCGGATCCCGTCAAAACAATTTCTCGATGGGGCTGAATGGCAAAATAGGCCGTCAAAAAACGCATGGCCGTCCCGGCATGATGGATATCGATGATATTACTTTTACTTTTCAATCCCTTTTGAGTAACCTGAGAATCATCAGAATTGGAGAGGTTTTGAATTTCAATTTGGGGATGCAAAGCTTGTAGCACCAACAATCTGTTTGATTCGCTTTTCGAACCGGTGATGGTGAGTTCACCATTTGCCTCTTGGTTGGGGTGTTGTATGTTTAACTTCATGCAGGTGTATTATTTCAACTTAGGGTTGTTTTGATGACGTTGGTGATCTCTTTCCGATTTGATTTTCATTTTTTTATCAAAGGCATGTTGAAGATCCACACCGGTCTGGTTGGCCAAACACATCACAACAAAGATAACATCGGCGAGTTCCTCCCCCAAGTCTTTTGCCTTGTCACTCTCTTTTTCACTTTGCTCTCCATACCTTCGGACAATGATACGGGCAACCTCACCCACCTCCTCGGTCAGTTGGGCCATGTTGGTCAACTCATCAAAATAACGAACACCGTGTTCCTTGATCCAGTTGTCGACAATCTCTTGTACTTTTTGCAATTCCATTTGCTGGCGAATTTAAAACTTTCCCGTTGGTGATAAAAGCATAAATCTAAAAATCATAGCATGACTGTTATTTCGTCCAAATTTTGCACCATCGGACAATGATCATGCAGGGGTTCGTTGTGGGAATTGAAATGTATGGCCTGCATTCCAATATTCAAGGCCCCCAAAATATCCGCCTCAAGGCTATCCCCTATCATCAAAGAGTTATTGGCAAGCGCATTGGTCTGGTCCAGCGCGTGTTCGAAAATGATCGGGTGGGGTTTTTTATAGCCCACTTTTTCGGCCGTAAAAATATTTTCAAAATAGGATGAAAGGCCTGAGTTATTTATTTTGTAATGTTGAACCACTTCAAAACCATTGGTGATGACATGGAGTTGATATTTGCCTTTAAGTTCTTCCAAAAGGGAGATCGCTCCTTCAAAGAGGTTGGAAAAAGTCGAAAGATGTAAAAT
>CAJXEG010000056.1 GCA_913052425.1 uncultured Flavobacteriaceae bacterium
TATCTTGGCCAAATCGGATAGACTATTTAATTTTTTACTCATAAGACTCACTAAATCATTTATTAAACAATGATAATGAATACTCTTATCATTTCTGTATAGTTTATTATTAGATGACTTACTTTAATAAAAGAGTAGATGCTCTCCTTTTTCTATTTGACATAATATTAATTATAAATGATAGAGGATAAATTAAATATCTAAAAATCAATTTTTATATACTAATTACTCTTATTTATCTAAATATTCTTTATTCTCAAAATTTATAACAACATAAAAAATTTAGAATGGCCGAATTGATAAGTTCATTTGTAGTGTTAATAAAAAAACAGAAACCGTTTTCTAAAGATTCTTCAAGCTTTGTCAGAAGTTTGTAATTTTATTAAAATTTCAATCAATGAACGACCGTCCAAATGATCTCAGACGCATCCGTCCAGAAATAGGAAAAATCAAATCATTTGACCAAATGGGGGTTGAGGAACGATTCCAAAATTATACCCTCCGCCCCATACTTAAACTCCAAAACCCACTGTTTTTAGCTGTTTTTCAAAACTACATTTTCAAGCACAAAGGCGTATTTCATGAACTATCGATGGAAAAGCGATTGACTTATATAGAAAACGCTATTTTCAAAAACCAAAAATTCAGAAACTTCCTAAAAGGAATAGTCATTGGTCATTTTACGATACAAGAATACAAGGAATACAGTGAAAATTCTTCTTCAATCAACAAAAGAATGATGCAGATGGTTATGGAACGCATCAAAAACCAAATCGAATTTTTTGAGTCTGTTGATCAAAAAAAAACAGGCTAGAATTTAGTTTTTCTTTTATTTGTTCAAAAGACTTTCACCGTTCAGATTGGTAGTCAGCACACTACTCATATAATCAAAAAAAGGACGAATATGCTTAAAGTGTTCGTCTACCAAATTTGAAAAATCCTTGGACAAGACTTGATCATCACTCAATTGCTTATGAAAGGTGTACTGTTTTTTCCGAATCAAGTCAATGTTAGAATGTTCTTTGGAAAACCCCTTAGGGGCGGTTTTTACTTCGTCGCCCTCCAAAGCTCCCCAATATTTTTGAAAAGTTGGATCAGCCATTATTTCTCTAAACTCCTCAGCATCTATCTCTAACTCCTTTCGAACACGAAACAAATCCTTTGGTTGAGGAGCCCAAAAACCAACCCCCAAAAAACTGTTATCAGGCTCTAAATGAATGTAATACCCTCCTCTTAATGCGGGTTTTTCACGATGAAAAGCCATTCCAAAATGGGTTTTATAAGGGGTTTTGTTTTTTGAAAAACGAACATCACGATAGATTCGAAATATCTTTGCTTTTTCAATTTTATCATGCTGTTGCAAACCACTTTCTATTTCCTTTACAAATATCTTAACCTCTGATTCTAATGCTTTGAACTCGGGCTTACGGGATTCAAACCATTCACGATTGTTGTTTTGGGCTAATGTTGAAAAAAATTGAAATACTTTTGAATTGATGCCTGACATGATAATATTTTAACTGTGGTTGTGAATCCAATCGTTGATTTTTCCCTCTAGTATTGAAAGCGGTAATGCTCCTGATTCTAATATTTTTTGATGGAAAATTCGAATATCAAATTGATCTCCCATTGCTTCTTCTGCCTTTTTGCGAAGAGATCTAATTTTGAGTTGACCAATTTTATAGGAAAGGGCTTGTCCTGGATTGGCCATATAACGCTCTATTTCGGAAGTTATAACTGCAATCGACTCGGCTTCGTTATCCAATGAAAATTGAATGGCTTGTTCACGTGTCCATCCTTTGGCATGTAATCCCGTATCAACTACCAATCGGACGGCACGGTGCATTTCTGCTCCTAGCATCCCAAAATACTGGTAAGGGTCTTTATAAAGGTCCAATTCTTCCCCCAAAGACTCTGTATATAACGCCCAACCTTCTGAAAAAGCACTGTAGAATAGATTTTTTCTAAAATCAGGAAGGTCTTGATTCTCTTGTTGTAATGAAATCTGAAAGTGATGACCAGGAATCGCTTCGTGCAAAAACAGATCCTGATCAGAGTAAACATTGTATTGCTTTACATCAGGGATGGGAACATAGAAAATCCCGGGGCGTGTCCCATCCAAAGATCCTGAATTATAGTGAGCTGCAGCCGAGGCTTCACGAAAAGCTTCTACCCTTCTGATTTCAAATGGGGTTTTGGGTTGAAGAGAAAAAAGTCGATCTATATTTGGCTTGATCTTTTCGTACATCGAGTTAAAATTGTCAATCACCTCCTGTGGATCTGAAAAAGGCATAAGTTCTGGCTTGGTCCGAACATGCTGAAAAAAGGCATTCAAATCACCTTCAAAACCCACCTTTTCTCTCACTTTTTCCATTTCTCCTCTTATTCTTGCTACTTCGCTCAAGCCCAACTGATGAATGCTATCAGCGTCCATTTCAGTTGTGGTATATACCCTAATGGCATAATCGTAATATTTCGCTCCATCTGGGAAAGCATCAAAACCACTACTTTCTCTTCCTGCTTCTAAATATTCAGAGGCCATAAAATCGTGTAAGTGCTTGTATGCAGGAATGATTTGGTTTTCAAGCATGTACAAATAGGCTGTTTTAAACCCCTCTTTTTCCTCTGATGTAAACTCCTCGGGCAATTGCTTCACAGGACTGTAAAAAAGATGATCTGCCACCGCTGTTTGCGCCATGGCTTCTAACTGAGGTAATACTTTGACAATTAGAGATTTCGGAAGAACATATCCTTTTTCAATACCCATCCTCATTTTATCTTCCGCTGAACGCATCCAAGCCAAATATCCCTGCAGGCGAACCAACCAATTTCGGTAATCCTGAGGTGTTTTAAAAGGTTGGGCACCCTTACCCGAGGCCAATTGCCCCATGGTCAACTGAAAAGTCCACATTTGATTGATGGGCATCAAATCTGTATGAAAAGTTTTACCCTCCAATTCCAAAGCCAACTCTCGAAGGAGGATGTTTTTACTCATCAATTGTTGTTTACTTAATTGATTGTCATCAAATGCCACCAACTTATCTTTGTAGTGGTTTAAAAAATTCTTCTCCTTGAGCTCAAACTCTGGAGAAAGGAAATTCGGAAGGGTGTCGTTGTATCGTTCGTCCCCGATGTAAGTGGCATTGATACGATAAAGTTCCAAAGAACCTTCGAAATAATCTTCTAAAAGAGTGTCAAAGGCAGCATTGATAGTTTTAGTTTGTGGAAACTGGCATGCCAAGAATGGGATGTAAAACAAAATTAAGAGGCTTTTTTTCAATATAAGGTGGTTTTAAAACAAAGCAAATTACAAATTCCTATCATATATTTATTTTTAAGGTATAGGTAGGGTTAATTTATAAAGGTGAAATAAAATTAAGATCATAAAATATTCTTTTCAATGAGCAAAATCAATATATGAATTACTTTAATGTGTATTTCTTGGATGCGATCGGCAAAACTATGGTATGGCACATTGATGACTATATCTGAGATTTCTGCCATTCTTGCACCCCCTTTACCTGTAAGTGCTATTGTTTTTATACCATTTTTTTAGCAGTTCCTACAGCTTCTATTACATTTTTAGAATTGCCACTGGAGCTAATGGCTAACAGTACATCGTCTTTTTTACCCAACGCCTCTATATATCTACAAAATACCTGATCATATCCAAAATCGTTTGACACACAGGAAAGGTAACTTGAATCGGAGATTGCCATAGCAGATGTGGGTTTTCTATTCTCTCGGTACCTCCCAGTCAATTCTTCGGCAAAATGCATGGCATCACACATGGAGCCTCCATTGCCGCAGCTCAGAAATAATAAAGTATGCACCAAAAAAGCAGAATTGTATAAGCATTGCCTGTAAGTGTGACAACTGAAACACATTTTGAAAATGCGGAATCAAAATATCATTCATGCTGGTAATAAATCCCCACATCAAAAACAGCAAGGTCAAAAACGCCAATGGAATTAAATAACTCCCTTGCCGCTCTCCCCTAACATCATTCAACAGTTTCGCTTTACTCACATTTCCTCTTAAATTATAATCATATTATTTTTGTTTTAAAGATAATAAATGAATTAGACCGTCATCATCTCCTCCACAACATATTATCTTTAATAGGTTTGCCTGCCTTTCCTTGAACACTGATGCCAATTTCAAGCGAATTTCCTTCGTAATCTTCTATGTAACTAACTTCTAATTGGTGCACCCCTTTTTTCAGTGCAATTATGTCACTAGCCTTTATGGCAGCATGTCCACCATCATTATCCACTACTTTTTGTCCGTCTATCCACAATACAGAACCATCATCTGATATGGTATAGAATTCATAAAATCCATCTTCTGGGATTTCGATATAGGCATTATACTTAAAGCCAAAATGATCCTCTTGCTGAGCGTCACTTATGGAAAAATTTTGCAGGTAACCTTCTTTAATAGGCTCCTTTCCCTCCAAATCGGCCACTTTCGAAAACTGTCCTTCGAAATATTGATAATGGACTCCATTTTTATGCAACTGATAGTTCAATGCAGGAAGGAAGGAAGTTTGATTGATCTCTATAGAATGAATTTTACTAGGTTTATAACCCTCTTTGAAGGCTTTCATTTTTAGCCTAGTAGAGTTTGTCAGTATAAATGGGTGTTCATATTTAATGGATGTCTCAGTGGGTTGCGATCCATCCAATGTATAATAAATAGTTGCACCTTTAGTGGCCACACCCATTTCTATTTCACAATTTTCTATGAACTGATTGAAACTATTGGTAATATATGGAACCGATACCATAGAACCGGATGAAAGAGAGTAAGGAAGAACAGAATCGTTTTGAGCTTCATTCGATTGCATGTCCGTTAATTCAAAAAATAAAGTTCCTCCAGCAGTAAGTTGTTGATGTGTGATAAATGGGGTATTTAGTTTCACACCATTCATCGACACCATTTTAATATAGGCTGCTTTACTTGGGCTCTTATTGGTTTCAACAATCAGCTTTTTACCATTTCCCAACTGCACAATGATTTCTTCGAATCGAGGCGTAGTGAGAATGTATTGATTACTTCCTGGGCATACAGGATAAAAACCCAGACTGCTCATAATATGCCAGGCCGACATCTGTCCACAGTCTTCATTTCCACTTATTCCTTCCGGGCTATTGGTATACATTTCATCTTGCAATTTGTTCACCCAATATTGGGTTTTATGTGGCTGGCCAATGTAAGAATACAGATAGGCCATGTGATGACTTGGTTCATTTCCATGGGCATACTGCCCTATCAATCCAGTGATGTCAGACGCGTGTCCATCCACCTTTGATTGGGCTACAAACAACGAATCTAAAGCATCTACAAAAGGTTCCTTTCCCCCAAACAAATTGACCAAACCCTGGATATCATGTGGAACAAAAAAACGATATTGCCAGGAAGTCGCTTCAGTCAAATCCCTGGATACTTCAAACGGGTTGAAGGGACTCGTCCAGCTTCCGTCCGCTCTTTTTCCCCGAAAAAAAAGAGTATTCCCGTCAAAAACATGCTGATAATTATAGGCCCTTTTTTCGTATTCTCTAGCTACTTTTTCATTTCCCAGTGAATTGGCCATTATAGAAATACACCAATCATCATAGGCCGATTCAAGAAGGACCGATACAGATTCAGATTTATTGTTGGCTGGGATAAAACCAAATTTTCGGTAAAAGTCGTTTCCTTTTCTGGATTTATTTGAACTGGAAATCATAGCTTCTAGTGCCAACTCCCCATCAAATCCACGAATCCCTTTCATCCAAGCATCGGCTATCACGGAAACCGAATGGTATCCAATCATAGAGGCCGTTTCGTTTCCCCATAGAGGCCAAATGGATAATTCTCCTGTTTGCTTATAATGGGCCAACATCGAATTGATAATTTCAACCACAAATTTGTCATCCAGTAGTGTCATCATTGGATTCCAAGTCCTGAATGTATCCCAAAGAGAAAGTGAGGTATAATGATTTTGACTTGGATCATTATAGATTTGTCCATCAACCCCCCTATAATCACCACCTATATCGCTTAAAGTATATGGGGCTATGGAACTGTGGTATAAAGCCGAATAGAAAATTGCCTTGGTATCTTCATTATCACTATTTATGGAAATCATTCCTAGTTGGTCATCCCATTTTTTTTCGGCCTTTTTCTTGTACGCATCAAAATCAAAAACTGGAGCTTCTGATTCCAGATTTTGTCTGGCCCCATCAATGCTAACCGCTGAAATACCAACATTTATTTCTATTTGCTGGTTTATCAATTCATTCCACGAAAGCTCGACTCTTATATCATCAGATGAATAAGGCCATACTGGATTCATAGATTTTCCATTTGACAACACATTAATACTTTCCCAAGGCTGGGAAAAACGAGCAACAAAAAAAAAGCGTTGATTTTCGACCCATCCCTTTGAAAAGCGGTAACCACTTATTTCATTTTCGGTAATAGATTGTATTTGCAATTCTGCCGTTTCATTGTATAATTCATGTGATAAATCCAATATAATATTTGACCGAGCTCCATCTGGGAATGAATATCGATGAATACCAGTACGGCGTGTTGCCGTCAACTCACAAGTAATTGATTCCTTATCGAGCAAGACCTTGTAGTATCCAGGTGCGGCTACCTCATTTGTATGTTTGAAAGGGGTGGTTGTGATTTTTCCATCATCAATTATAGATGACAATGATCGCAAAGTTGGCCGAATCAAAAGATCCCCTAAATCTATAGAGCCAGTCCCAGACAAGTGTGTGTGGGAAAATCCGAGAATACCGGAATCGCTATAATGATAGCCAGAACATGCGTCCCAGTTGCCTACTCTAGTATCGGGGCTTAGTTGTACCATACCAAAGGGGGTTGTTGCCCCTGGGAACGTATGGCCATGTGCACCTGTTCCTATAAAAGGGTTAACATAAGTAGTTTTTTTAGTTTGTTCAGAACAAGCTAAAAAGAGCAAAGTCAGCGATAATAAAATAATGACCTTTAATTTCATAAAACTTATTTAGTTCGTTAAATCTAATTATATCTTCATAAAAATGGAGTTTTATAAATTAGTATTCAATAAATAGAACAACCCCGTCATTTTTACTGAATATAATACGCTTTTTTTTTCAGATGCTGTGTTTATAATCCCTGAATATTTCACAAACCATTTCACAAATAGTCTGCTTTCATTTGGGAGTCGTGAAGTAAATCTAACTTTGCCATTGCCTTCCAGAAATATTCAACAGCATGCATCATTCCTTTTTGTCTGTTAGTCAGCCTGACATAAATTAAAGATTAATGACTAATTTGGGTAAAGCTAGTCCTTTCGCTTTTCTAACACGTCTCCTATGTCTTTTAAGCTTTTGCCCTTGGATTTAAGTAATATCAAGTAGTGAAAAAACAAATCTGCAGCTTCTTCCAAGAACAAGTCCTCTCGGTCTGCAATGGCCTCTATGACTGTCTCTACAGCCTCCTCACCTACTTTCTGAGCAATCTTATCCACACCTTTGTCAAACAAACTACTTACATAGCTGTCTTTCTGAGGATGAGACCTCCTTTTCTCGATCACATTTTCCAATTCATCAATGAAAGAAAATTCTGAGGTGTTTACCTCTTCCCAACAAGTATCGGTTCCCGTATGACAAGTAGGGCCTGTAGGATCAGCATAGACCAATAAAGCATCAAGGTCACAATCCACTTTAAACGAATTAAAGGTTAGAAAATTTCCACTTTCCTCTCCTTTGATCCAAAGGCGTTGCTTACTCCTACTGTAGAAAGTGACTTTACCTGAGGATTGAGTAATCTTCAAGGCCTCTTCATTCATATAACCCAACATTAATACTTTATGGGTTTGAACATCTTGAATAATGGCGGGTAATAGGCCATTGGGATCTTTATTAAAGTCAGCATTTTTCATGTTTTTATTTATATTTTTTAGGATTATATATAACCTTTGATCATAAAAGTAATCATATCGGTTTCATTTGATGATTCTTGTAGCGATATTTTTATTTTTTAAAGTCTGTTTGAGTACAGGAATGGCTATTTCTCCAAAGTGAAAAACACTGGCTGCCAAAGCAGCATCGGCTTTTCCCATTATAAAAGTATCCACAAAATGTGAGGTGTTTCCAGCTCCTCCCGAAGCTATGATAGGAATGTTGACGGTTTGTGTCAACGCTAAAAGAGCTTCATTGGCAAATCCATTTTTGGTTCCATCATGATCCATAGAGGTAAAGAGGATTTCTCCAGCTCCTCGTATTTCAGCTTCTCTGGCCCATTCATTTAGTTCAATAGGAGTTGGTACTTTCCCTCCTACCAAATGAACATGCCAACGATCTTCTATCTTTTTGGCATCAATAGCAACAACGACACACTGACGACC